>NZ_CBDRFA010000035.1:0-75202 GCF_965343085.1 Nocardiopsis synnemataformans
CAACATGACCCAAAGAACGAACGTTCCCGTGACTGTCGTCGGGCTGAACGCACGAGGTGCGGCGTTGGCCCAGGCCTTGGCGGCGCATACCGCCGTCACAGTCTGGAAGGGGGTCGATCCTCTGTCCGAGGCGTCTCCCGTCGAGGGCGTCTCCCATGCCGAATCAGCACGAGAAGCCTTCACCGCCGCGCCTCTGATCATGATGTGCGTCGACGACTACGACCACGTCCAGCGCATTCTCGAGCAGGCGGAACCACATCTCTCCTCCGTCGACGTAGTCAACCTGACCTCGGGGACGGATGACCAGGCCGAGCAGGTAGCAGCCTGGCTCGGCGTGCGCAGCGGCGACTACCTCGATGGCGCCTTGATGGCTCACCCGGAGCATGTCGGCGACCCGGACACCGTGCTGGTCTACAGCGGATCACGCTCGGTGTTCGACCGCCATGCGGCCACGCTCGCGCGTCTGGGGAGCCCGCACTACCTGGGGCCGGACCCCGGTACCGCAGCCTTGTACGACGTAGCGATGCTCAATTTCGCCTGGTCCACCCTGCTTGGCTTCCTGGAGACAGCCGCCCTGCTCGGTACCGCGCAGGTCTCGGCCACGTCTGTGTCGCCGCTGCTGACCCGCTGGCTGTCCGGCACCGTGACAGAGGTGATCACTGACTACGCGAGCCAGGTCGACGATCGCCACTATCCAGGCGGCCAGGACTGGCTCGAACTGGACGCCCCGCTCATGGATCACCTCATCGAAGCCGGGAGGGCCCGCGGTGTCGATACCGCTCTGCCCGAACTCATCAGGTCACTGACCGCGAAGGGCATCGAAGCAGGCCACGGACAGGCGAGCTTCGCCAGCTTGGTCGAGGTCATACGAGGGTGACACCGTCGTCCCGCACTGGTCTGCCGCGCGACCTCGGACTCGAGGGCTCCTGGAGGAACAGTGCTCACCGAACCGCGTCCGGACGAGTGGTGGCAGCGGTTCTCACCACGGTTCGCCGGTGCACACGGGACAAAAAGAGTGGCCACCTAGTACGCCGTAGCTACTAGGTGGCCACACTCGACCAGGCGAGACTTCCCCTGGTCGCTCTGTCGGGGTGGCGGGATTTGAACCCACGACCTCTTCGTCCCGAACGAAGCGCGCTGCCAAGCTGCGCTACACCCCGAAGCAACGTCCACAAGTCTAGCGGACGCCGGGGAGTGCTCGCGCACGCTTTTCGGCCGGGGCTTCGGGGAGGGTCAGGAGGAGGCCACGAGGTCCAGCAGGGAGGCCTCCGGGCGGCAGCAGAACCGCACCGGGGCGTACGGGGAGGTGCCCAGGCCGCCGGACACGTGCAGCCACGCGTCCCCGTACTCGTGCAGCCCCCAGGCGCGCCTGCGGTCGATCCCGCAGTTGGTGACCAGCGTCCCGTAGAAGGGCAGGCACAGCTGGCCGCCGTGCGTGTGCCCGGCCAGGAGCAGCTGGTAGCCGTCGGCCGTGAACCGGTCGAGGTTGGACGGCTCCGGCGAGTGCAGCACGCCCAGGCGCAGGTCCGCCGACGGGTCGGCCGGTCCGGCGACCTCCTCGTACCTGTCCAGCTTGATGTGCGAGTCGTGCACCCCGGCCAGGGCGATGTCGAGTCCGCCCGCCTTCAGCCCGCCTCTGCGGTTGTTCAGGTCCAGCCACCCGGACGCGGACATGGCCTCGCCCAGCTCGCGCCAGGGCAGGTCCGGCACCCGGCGCTTGTTGTAGTCGTTCTTGCTGGTCCGCCACAGGTAGCGGGCCGGGTTCTTCGGCTGCGGCGAGAACAGGTCGTTGGACCCGTACACGAACGCGCCCGGCCGGTCCAGCAGCGGCCCCAGGGCCTCGGTGAACGGCCCCACCGCGTCGGGGTGCGCCAGCGAGTCACCCGTGTTGACCACGAGGTCCGGCTCGTGGGCCTCCAGCCCCCGGATCCACTCGATGAGCATCTTCCGGTCGGGTGTCAGGTGCGCGTCGGACAGGTGCAGGATCCGCAGCCGCGGGCTGCCGGGGGGCAGCAGAGGCAGCTCGTAGCGGCGCAGCCGGAACCAGTTGCGCTCGATGACCGAGGCGTAGACCAGTCCCGCCGCTCCGACGGCGCCCGTGATCGCGGCCGCGCGGCCCACCCGGCGCAGGATTCGTCTGTTGTCGGCGCCCATCGCCCTCCTTCGTCGTCACAGAGATCGTCGCAGATCCACGGAGCACACGGGCGCGAATCCCGCTGGCCGACCAACGGACCGGTGTGAGCTCCGTCCACACGGCGTCCGCGCGCGCAAACCGTTGGTGGCCCCGCGGCGCCCCGCCGTAGGATCGGCTCATGTCCGAACTCAAAGACCGCCTCCAGAACGACCTGACCACCGCCATCAAGGCGCGTGACAAGGTGCGCACCGGCACCCTGCGTATGGTCCTGGCCGCCATCTCCACCGAGGAGGCCGCCGGCAGCACCTCGCGCTCCCTCGGCGACGACGAGATCACCCGTCTGCTCACCCGGGAGGCCAAGAAGCGCCGCGAGGCCGCCGAGGCGTTCGACAAGGGCGACCGGCCCGAGCAGGCCGCGGCCGAGCGGGCCGAGAGCGAGGTCATCTCCGACTACCTGCCCAAGCAGCTCACCGACGAGGAGCTCGCGTCGCTGGTGGCCGAGGCCGTCACCGAGACCGGTGCCGAGGGCCCCCGCGCCATGGGCCAGGTCATGAAGGTCGTCAACCCCAAGATCGCCGGCCGGGCCGAGGGCGCCCGCGTGGCCGCCGAGGTCAAGCGCCAGCTCGCCGGATGACCCGACCCGGCCTGACCTGACCCGGTCTGACCTGGCTTGGACAGACCTGCCTGTTCTGACCGGTCCCGTCCCGGATCCGGCGGGGAACGCGAAGGGGCGGCGGTGCGCGCACAGCCGCCCCTTCACGCGTTCAGCCTCAGTCGTCCTCCCTGCCGGGGGAGTTCGACGCGGGCGCGACCGGGAACCAGTCCTCGTCGTCCTCCGGTCCGCTGGCGGTTCCGCCGCCGCTGCTGAGGAACACGTTGACCGTGGCCCCCTCCGGCAGCCGCGTCCCCGGATCCGGGTTGACCGCGGCCACCGTGCCCTCGGGCTCGGGGGAGCGGACCCGGGTCGAGGACACGTTCACCGTGTAGCCCGCGGCCTCCAGAGTGCTCACCGCGTCCGCCTCGGACCGGCCGAGCACGTCCGGCACGCCGCCGTCGTCACTGGCCGGGCTGGCGTCCTCGTCCGTGCGCGGAGCCGACGTCGAGCCGAACTGCGACGGGGCCGCCGACAGCTGCTCGACGTCCAGACCCTCGTGGGCGCCGACCATGGTCTCCTCCCAGATCGGGCCCGGGATCGTCGCCCCGTACACCACCGGGAAGTAGCGGTCGCCGATGGTGACGTTGCGCAGCGGGTACTGCTGCGGGCCGCGCGGGTCGCCCACGAAGACCGCACCGGCCATCTGCGGGGTGAACCCGGCGAACCAGGCAGCGGCCGAGCCGTCGGTGGTACCGGTCTTGCCCGCCGCCGGGCGGCCGATGTTCAGGGAGGCCGCGGTGCCGCCGTTGAAGGGCTGCTCCAGCAGGTAGCTGACACCGTCGGCCACCTCCTCGTCGAGCACCCGCTCGCACTCGGGCTCGATCTCGATCGTCTCGTGCGCGTGCTGGTCGATGATCCTGGTGATGGCCTGCGGCTCGCACAGCATCCCGCCCGAGGCGAAGACCGAGTAGGCGTTGGCCACCCGCAGCGGGGAGACCTCCTCGCTGCCCAGCGTGAAGCTGCTGTTGGCCAGCGACCGCTCGTTCTCGGTGAACAGCGTGCCGTCCGCGCGCCGCAGCCCCAGGTTCTCGGCCATCTCCATCACGTCGCAGATGCCCACCCGCGCCTGGAGCTGCGCGAAGTAGGTGTTGGACGAGGCCCTCGTCCCGGTCATCATGTTGTGCGTGGTGTTGGAGTTGGTGTCGCCTGAGTTGCTGGGAGACCAGGGACTCAGGGTGCCGCCGTTACAGCTGCGCTGCCCGGAGACGGTCACGCTGGACGGTGAGTTGAACGAGGTGCCGAACGGCAGCCCCTCGGCCAGCGCCGCCGCCAGGGTGAACGCCTTGAACGTGGACCCCGCCTGGAAGCCGCTGCTGCCGCCCCGGTTCGCGTCGGTGGCGAAGTTGATGGAGGTCTCGCCGAGCCTGCTCTCGTCGGGCCCGTAGTTGCGGCTCTGCACCATGCCCAGGATGTGGCCGGTGCCCGGCTGGATGACCACCTCGGCGGCCACCTTGCGGGACTCGTTCTCGCGCGGGACCCACTCGTCCACGGCCTCCTGCGCCGACACCTGGGTCTGCGGATCGAGCGTGGTGTGGATCTGGAGCCCGGCGGTGCGCAGCCAGCGCGCCCGCTCGGTCTCGTTCTGGCCGAAGCGCTCGTCCTTCTCGATCTCCTGGACCACGTAGTCACAGAAGAACGGCTGGTCGCTGGGCACGCACCCGTTGGGCGGGGTGGAGATCTCCACCTCCATCGGGACCTGCTTGGCCTCCTCGGCCTCCGCCTCGGTGATCGCGCCGGCGGCCACCATGCGGTCGAGCACGACGTTGCGCCGGTCGGTGGTCTGCTCGGGGAAGAAACGGGGATTGTAGAGGTAGGGGTAGCGCACCAGGCCCGCGATGGTGGCGGCCTGGTGCAGTTCCAGGTCGCTGGCGGGCACCTGGAAGAAGTGCTGCGCGGCGGACTCGACCCCGTAGGCGCCGTCGCTGAAGTAGGCGATGTTGAGGTAGCCCTCGAGGATCTCGTCCTTGCTCATCCGCTGTTCCAGGGCGACGGCGTAGCGCAGCTCCCGGATCTTGCGGGCGATCGTCGTCTCGGAGGCCTCCTCCAGCTCCTCCTGGGTGGTGGCCGCCTCGATCTGGACGTTCTTGACGTACTGCTGGGTGATGGAGGACGCGCCCTGGGTGTTGCCGCTGAGCGTGCGGACCGCGGCGCGCAGCGTGCCCGACACGTCCATGCCGCCGTGCTCGTAGAAGTGGGCGTCCTCGATGGCGAGGATCGCGTCGATCATGACCGGCGATACGTCCTCGAGTTCGACGAGTTCGCGGTTCTGGTCGAAGATCTCCGCGATGACGCCGCCCTCGCTGTCATAGATCGTCGATCTCTGAGGAGGCGGCGGAGTCTCTAGATTGCTGGGCATCTCCAGGAAGCCGCTGGCCACGTTGCGCGCCGTGATGCCCAGTCCCCCGACGGCGGGAAGGGCGAGTGCGGCGACGAGGAGTCCCGCGACGGCGCCGACGACGACCAGTTGGCTGATTCTTTGAAGCAATGTCCCCTGACCCACCCCATCAGACTAGGTGACCACGTACGTACGAAGTGGTCCGATGTGGAACGGATAGTGCGCGAACGCGCGGAAATGACCCGCGTACCGCGGGCTGTGCCCCCATGCCATCTTTTCATGCCTATCGCAGGCCGGGCACTGACCGGTTCGGCGGCGCGGCAAGCCCACCCCGTCCGATGCGGAGAGCCACCGGGCCCCCACGCAATGGCCCGAGCGGGCCATATCGGTGAGACGTGGAGGGGGTCCATCGGGTTCTGTTGTCGTGGCGAACGAATCCGTAACTTCTAGGCAACAGGGGTGGGCGTCGACCACCGCACCCCACGCGGCAGCGGGAGCCCACGGTGTTCTCCCCTCCGGCCAGGGCTCGCGTGTGCCCTGCGCCCCGGATCCGCTGGCGCGGGGAACCGGGTGCGCACAGGGGAGTTAGAGGCATGTGGACCGACCAGTGGACGACCAGGGCGCTGTGCCGACGGGTGGACCCCGACGCGCTGTTCGTCCAGGGCGCGGCGCAGCACCGCGCCAAACTCATCTGCCAGGAGTGCCCGGTACGCACCGACTGCCTGACCGACGCCCTCGACAACCGGGTCGAGTTCGGCGTCTGGGGCGGCATGACCGAACGCGAACGCCGCGCCCTGCTGCGCAAGCACCCCGGCGTCACCAGCTGGGGTCCGCTCCTGGAGGAGGCGCTCAGGGAGGGTGACGTCGACCTCGCCAGCTACGCGGCCGAGCACGCCGAGCGCCCTTCGCACGCCGAGCACCCTTCGCACGCCGAGCACCCTTCGCACGCCGAGCGCACCTCGGCGGCCTGACCGCCGCCCGCGGCCCCTACCGGTCGCGGCCCGCCAGCTCCTCGCCGACGTCGCGCAGTCCCGCCAGGTCGTGCACGTCCTCCGGCAGGGCGGTCACCTCGGCCACGCGCACACCGCCGTGCGCCGCCAGCAGCGCGTCCCGCAGCCGGATCTCGCGCCCGCGCGTGCGGACTCTCTCCGCGTGCAGCCGCAGGGCCGCCGATGCGGGCGTCCGCGTGCCCGAGCGCTCCAGCGCCTCCGCCGCGGCGACCGCCTCGCGCACGTCCAGGGTTCCGCCCGCCCCCTCGGGCAGCGGATGCGTCCGGTTGACCACCAGCCCGGCCAGCGGCATGGCGTCGGTGGCCAGCCGCTCCACGAAGTAGGCCGCCTCGCGCATCGCGTCCGTGTCCGGCACGGCCACCACCACGAAGGCCGTCCCCGGCGCCTGGAGCAGCCGGTAGGTGCGCTCCGCGCGCTTCTGGAAACCGCCGAACACCGTGTCGAACGCGGCGACGAAGGACCGCAGGTCGTCGAGGAGTTGGGCGCCCACGACCTTGCTGACCGCCGAGGTCACCAGGTTGAACCCGGCGCCGAGCAGCCGGAACGCCCCCGTGCTGGCCGGGGCGCTCAGGAAGCGGATCAGACGCCCGTCCAGGAAGCGGCCGAGCCTCTTGGGCGCGTCCAGGAAGTCCAGCGCGGACCGGCTGGGCGGGGTGTCCACCACGATCAGGTCCCAGTCCCCCGACTGGCGCAGCTGTCCCAGCTTCTCCATGGCCATGTACTCCTGCGTGCCCGAGAAGCTCGTGGAGAGGGTCTGGTAGAAGGGGTTGGCCAGGATCTGCCGGGCCCGCTCGGGGTCCGCGTGCTCCCTGACGACCTCGTCGAAGGTCCGCTTCATGTCGAGCATCATCGCGTGCAGGCTGCCGTCGGCGCCCTCGGACAGCGGGACCGGGCGCGGTGTGTCGTCCAGCGACTCCAGCCCGAGGGACTGGGCCAGCCGCCGTGCCGGATCCACGGTGATCACCACGGCCCGCCGCCCGCGCTCGGCGGCGCGCAGCCCCAGCGCCGCGGCCGTCGTGGTCTTGCCGACCCCGCCCGCGCCGCAGCACACGATGATCCGTGTACCGGGGTCGTCCACGAGGGCGTCCACGTCCAGGCGCCCGGCATCCACCACCGCGTTCACAGCCGCACCCCCTGCTCGACCAGCCGTCGCGCCAGGGAGTCCAGCGCGGCGCGGTCCACACCGCCCTCCAACAGAGGCAGCTCCAGCAGCGGGCGGCCCAGCTCCTCCAGGTCCGAGCGCATCCGGCGCTCCAGCCGCACCCGCAGCGCGTGGGACCGCAGCTCGCCGGCCAGCGCCGCCGCGAGTTCCCGCGCGTCCTCCAGACGCGCCTCCTTCAGCCCGGCGGCCAGCGCGTCCAGGTCCGTCTCCCCCTCCGCGGCGGCGGCCAGGTCGGCCTCGTCCAGCAGCGGCCGCCGCACCATGTTCACCAGTACCGCGCCCACGTTGAGCCCCAGCCCGCCGACCTCGGCGATCCCGTCCCGTGTCTCCTGGACCGGCATCTCCTCCAGCAGGGACACGAAGTGCACCCGGGTCTGCCCCGAGCGGATGACCTCCATGACCCGGTCGGCGTGGTTGCGGATCGGCCCCACGCGGGCCAGACCCGCCACCTCGGAGTTCACGTTGAGGAACTGGGCGATCCGGCCGGTGGGCGGCGCGTCCATCACCACCGCGTCGTAGTGGAAGGGGGCCGTCGGCGTGCTCTCGGCGGACCTGCGGCGACCGCCCCGGCGGCGCCGCACCGCCTCGGTGGCCTTGCCGGTGAGCAGGACGTCGCGCAGTCCGGGGGCGATGGTGGTGGCGAAGTCCACGGCGCCCAGCCGGTTCAGCGCCTGGCCCGCCCGGCGCATCCCGTAGAACATCTCCAGGTACTCCAGCAGCGCCGCCTCGGCGTCGGCGGCCAGCACGCTCACGCTGCCGCCGCCGGGCGCGGCCATCATCTCCCGCTCCTCGTAGGGCAGCGGCGGGCTGCCGAGGAGGGTGGAGACGCCCTGGCGGCCCTCCACCTCGACCAGCAGCACCCTCGCGCCGCCGGAGGCCAGCGCCAGCGCCAGCGCGGCGGCCGCCGTGGTCTTGCCGGTCCCGCCCTTGCCGGTAACGATGTGCAGCCGTGCTCCCGCGCAGGCCTCCCCCGGAGGCTTCGGTCCGTGCTCGCTCTCGCTCACTCCAGGCAGTCTATGCGGGCGCTCCAAGCGGGGCCGGGAGCGGTGCCGCGATGGGCACGGGAGGGCACGCGGATGAGTAAGGTGGCGGCGTTGACGTGCGGCGCCCCGCCGTGGGGCGGGTCGCCGGTGAGCGAGCAAGGGTGAGGGACACATGAGCAAGTGGGAGTACCAGACGGTGGCACTGCTGTCGCACGCCACCAAGCAGATCCTGGACAACTGGGGCGCCGACGGCTGGGAGCTCGTCTCCGTCGTGCCCGCCCCGCTGCCGGAGGGCACCGACCCCCGCAACCAGCAGTACGTCGCGTACATGAAGCGGCAGCTGTGATGGCCACCCCCGAGGAGCGGATCGCCGAGCTGGGTCTGACCCTGCCCGAGGTGGCCGCGCCGGTCGCGTCGTACACGCCCGCGGTACGCAGCGGGAACCACGTCTACGTGTCCGGCCAGCTGCCGTTCGTGGACGGAGAGCTCCCCGCCACGGGCAAGGTCGGTGCCGAGGTCACTCCGGAGGCGGCCAAGGAGCTGGCCGCGCGGTGCGCGCTGAACGCGGTCGCCGCGGTGCGCGCCGAGATCGGCGAGCTGTCCGGCGTGGTCCGTGTGGTGAAGGTGGGCGGCTTCGTGGCCAGCACCCCCGACTTCACGGGACAGCCCGGCGTGGTGAACGGGGCCAGCGACCTGCTGGCCGAGGTCTTCGGCGACGCCGGTGTGCACGCGCGCGCCGCAGTGGGCGTGGCGGCCCTGCCGTTGGACGCGCCGGTCGAGGTTGAGATGATCGTCGAGGTCCGCTGAGCGGTTCGCCCTCTTTCGGGGCGGTGACCCTCGTTTCGCGGTGCTCTGTCCCCGAGGAGGAGGGTACGCCGATGCACGACGACCCGGCAGGCGACGGTATCGCGCGCGAGGGCGCGGCGCCGAGCGGCTCCGCGCCCGACGGTGCCGTCGCGCCCCGCCCGGCCGCCACGGTCATGCTCTTGCGTTCGCGCGGCGGTGTCCAGGACGGGGGCGCGGACGGCCCCATGGAGGTCCTGCTCATGCGCAGGGTCCGCTCCATGGGGTTCGCCCCGGGCGCCTTCGTCTTCCCCGGCGGCGGGGTGGACGCGCGCGACGCCGACGGCGACCTGCCCTGGACCGGCCCCGGCCCCGAGGAGTGGGCGCGCACGCTGGGCACCGACGTGCGCATGGCCCGGGCGCTGGTGTGCGCCGCGGTCCGCGAGACCTTCGAGGAGACCGGCGTCCTGCTGGCCAGCGAACCCGAGCACGCGGGCGAGGAGGCCATCACCCTCGACACCTCCTCCGAGGACTGGGAGCGGGACCGGCTGGGGCTGATCGACCGCTCCCGCTCCTTCACCGAGGTCCTGTCCCGGCGCGGCCTCGTGCTCCGCTCGGAGTGGCTGCGCGCGTGGTCGCGCTGGATCACCCCGAGGGCCGAGCCGCGCCGCTACGACACCTGGTTCTTCGCGGCCGAACTCCCGCCGGGGCAGGTCTCGCGCGACGTGGGCGGCGAGGCCGACCTCACCCGGTGGACCGACCCCGCCGAGGTCCGCGGCGAGTGGGAGGCGGGCCGGATGCCGATGCTGCCGCCCACGGTCGTGGCCTGCGCCGAACTCGCGGACTGCCGGACCCTCCGGGGAGTACGGGAGGCCCGACGGGATATCGTCCCCATTGAGCCGGTTGTCCGGGAGATCGGCGGCCAGATGCGCGTCGTCGCGCCGAACGGGGTGGACTACCCTCTGCCGAAGCCCGACGCGACTCCCTGAGGGGCCGCCGATGCGCGGGTCGAGTGCCGGAGGCCCCGGCCGCTCCCCGGCCCGGTTCGGCGAGCGAAGCGAGGTGCGATGAGGATCGACGGTTCCGGGACACTGCGCGCCAGCTGCGTGCTGTGCCCCAATCCCGGCCCGATGACGCTGGAGGGCACCAACACCTGGATCCTGCGGGAGCCGGGCGCGCGCGGGGTCGTGGTCGTCGACCCCGGCCCCCACGACGAGCGCCACCTGGAGCGCGTGGCGCGGACCGTGCAGGAGCAGGGCGCCCAGGTCCTGATGGCCGTGGTGACCCACCGCCACCCCGACCACGGGGAGGGCGCCCGGTACTTCTCGGAGCTGACCGGCGCCCCCGTGCACGCGGTCGACCCCGGGACCAGGGTCGGCGGACGCGGTCTGTCCGACGGCGAGGTCCTGGAGGCCGACGGCCTACGGGTGCGGGTGATCGCCACCCCCGGCCACACGGAGGACTCCGTCTGCCTGATGGTGGAGGCCGACAACACCATCCTGACCGGCGACACGGTCCTGGGCCACGGCACCACGGTGATCGACGGCGACGACGGGCTGGGCCCCTACATGGAGTCGCTGTACCGGCTGCGCGCCCTCGTGCGCGAGCACGACGTGCGCACCCTGCTGCCCGGCCACGGCCCGATCATCACGTCCCCGTCGACGGTGCTGGACTCCTACGTCGACCACCGCGAGTCGCGCCTGGGGCAGGTCCTGGACGCGGTGCGCGCGGGGGCGACCGGGGTCGGGCAGATCGTCGATCGGGTCTACCCCGACGTCACCGAGCAGATCCGGTTCGCGGCGGCCTCGTCGGTGCGCGCCCAGCTGCGCTACCTCTCGGCGCGCGGGGAGCTGCCCGAGGACGTCGAGGCCTAGGCGGCGGGCGCTCCCCCGGGGCAGGGTGCGACGGCCTCCCGGACTTCGGAACGTCGGGAGCGGACGGCTTCGGACACGGCTGTGGCCGCCCACCCCGCCGGGGGGAGCGGCCACACAGCGTTCAGGCCCGGGAGTCCCTGCCTGAGGAACACGGTCTAGCGGGCGCGGCGGCGCATCCGCTCGACGTCGAGCAGGACGACGGCCTTGGCCTCGATCCGCAGCCAGCCGCGCAGGGCGAACTCGGCGAGGGCCTTGTTGACCGTCTCGCGGGAGGCGCCGACCAGCTGGGCGAGCTCCTCCTGGGTGAGGTCGTGGTGGACGTGCAGTCCGTCCTCGCCCTCCTTGCCGAACTTGTCGGCCAGTTCCAGCAGCGCCTTGGCGACGCGGCCGGGCACGTCGGTGAAGACGAGGTCGGCCATCACGTCGTTGGTCCGGCGCAGGCGGGCGGCCAGCGCCTTGAGCAGCTGGAGCGACACCTGCGGGCGGCTGGACAGGAACGGGCGCAGGTCGTCGTGGCCCAGTCCCGCGAGCACCGAGTCGGTGACCGCCACGGCGCTCGCGGTGCGCGGGCGCGGGTCGAACAGCGACAGCTCGCCGAACATCTCGCTGGGGCCGAGCACCCCGAGCAGGTTCTCGCGGCCGTCCACGGCCGTGCGGGTCAGCTTCACCTTCCCGCTGAGGATGACGTACAGGCGGTCGCCCTCGTCACCCTCACTGAACAGGGTCTGGCCGCGGCCGAGACGCACCTCGTTCACCGAGGAGCGGAGTGCGGCCGTGTCCTCCTCGTCCAGCGCCTCGAACAGAGGGGCCTTCCGCAGCACCTCGTTAATCTCGTCCACCACACGTCCTCCTAAAACCTGACCGCCAACAGTGTGACGTATATCGCACCCGGGTGTGAAACCAGGTCGTGATCCCGGCTTGTCCGCCGAGAGACAACTGCCCACAACAGCCGACGTCAGCCCCTGCGATCCTAGCCGTCCTCAGTTCTGTACCAGGGCTGTCCGCGCCGCGCCACCGGACATTGGTTACATAGCCCCGTTCGTCAGCGGTGGCGCAGTCCCGCTTCCGGCGGCCGTGCGGGCACGGCAGCAGGGCCGCGGTACGCCCCGTCACCGGGACGCCTACCCTGGGATGATGCCCCGTGACACACCAGACGCGACCGAGCCGACGACCACGCCCACCGGTGAGAGCCGGCTCGCGCTGGTCCGCCGCGCCCGCAGGATGTACCGGGAGCTCGTCGAGCTGTACCCGGACGCCCACTGCGAACTGAACTTCACGACCCCCCTGGAACTGCTGGTCGCGACGATCCTGTCCGCCCAGTGCACGGACAAGCGGGTCAACCAGGTCACTCCCGCCCTCTTCGCCCGTTACCCCGACGCGGAAGGCTACGCCTCGGCGCGGCGGGAGGAGCTGGAGGAGATGATCCGCTCGACCGGCTTCTTCCGGGCCAAGGCCAACAGCCTCATCGGACTCGGGCAGGAGCTGTGCGAACGGCACGGCGGAGAGGTTCCGAGGAAACTCTCCGACCTGGTCAAACTACCCGGTGTAGGACGAAAGACCGCAAACGTACTGCTCGGTAACGCCTTCGATGTGCCCGGCATCACCGTTGACACCCATTTCGGGCGGCTCGTCCGCCGCTTCGGGTGGACCGACGAGGAGGATCCGGTGAAGGTCGAGCACGAGATCGGCGCGCTCTTCCCGCGCCGGGACTGGACGATGCTCTCCCACCGCGTCATCTGGCACGGCCGCCGGGTCTGCCACTCCCGCAAGCCCGCGTGCGGGGCCTGCGGACTGGCTCGCCTGTGCCCCTCCTTCGGCGAGGGTCCCACGGACACCGCCACCGCCACCAAGCTGTTGCGGATGCGCTCCTTCTCCTGAGACCCCCGGAAAGCCGCGCGCCCGGGCGGGCAGGAGCGGACGTGACGGACAACGGGAGCAGGTGCCGGGGGTTTGTACCCTGATCACGTGAGTGTGCGCACATCGGCCCCGTCGCGGGCATCCCGGTCCGCGGCGCCCCGCGTGACGGCGGCACCCCCGCCCGCCGGCGCCGGGGAAGGTCCGACGACGTGACGACTCCCGAGGAGCAACGCGCTCCCTCGCGCGGCGCTCCCCCGGGCGCGGGCCCCACGGCCCCGCGAGGAGTCCGGCGCACGGCCCCTCCGATCCACCGACGGCGCGACGACTCCCGGAACAGGTTCCCCGCATGAACTCGATCCCGCTCTGGCTGGCCGCGCTCGCGGACGCCGCCGAGACGATGACCGTGCCGCCGCCCATGCGGCCGCCCGCCGAGGGAGGACGCGAGTCCGCCGTCCTCGTCCTCTTCGGCGAGGGCCCGAGGGGACCCGACCTCCTCCTCATCCAGCGCAGCGAGGGCCTGCGCCGCCACGCCGGACAGCCCGCCTTCCCCGGCGGTCGGATCGAGCCCTCCGACGCCTCCCCGGAGGCCGCGGCGCTGCGCGAGGCCGCGGAGGAGACCGGTCTCCTCCCCGAGGGGGTCGACGTCGTCGGCCGCCTCCCCGAGCTGTACCTGAGCTTCAGCGACTTCCGGGTGGCGCCCGTCCTGGGCTGGTGGCGCGAGCCCAGCGAGGTGCGGCCGACCGACCTGGGCGAGGTCGCCGCGGTCTCCCGCGTGCCCGTCGCCGACCTCGCCGACCCGGCCAACCGGGTCAAGGTGCGCTACGGGGGCGGGCCCCACTGGGGCCCCGGCTTCCGGGTGGACGGCATGCTCGTGTGGGGCTTCACCGGCGCGGTGGTCGACAGTCTGCTCGCCCTGGGCGGTTGGGAACTTCCCTGGCGCGACGAGGGTCTCACCGATGTGTTCGAAGCAACCCCGCAGGGCCTGCGGCCGGTCGGTTAGCGCTCACTCTTGGAGGGCAATGTGCTCGACGTGATCCTGGTCGTCCTGCTGCTGCTGTTCGCGGTGACGGGGTACCGACAGGGTTTCATCGTCGGTGTCTTCAGCTTCGTGGGCTTCGTCGGAGGCGGCGTCCTCGCCGCCCTGACGGCCCCGGAACTCATCCAGGAGTGGGTGGACGATCCCGGCAGGCAGGCGCTGCTGGCGATCGCCGTGGTGTTCCTGTCCGCGGCGCTCGGCCAGTTCCTGCTCTCCTACCTGGGCACCTTCGTCCGCAACAAGGTGACGTGGGACTCGGCCCGGGTTTTGGACGCCATCGGCGGCGCCGTGATCAGCGGGCTGTCGGTGCTGCTGGTGGCCTGGTTCATCGGCAGCACGGTCGCCAACTCGGCGCTGCCGTTCGTCGCGGGCCAGGTCAGGGACTCGCGGATCCTCCACTCGGTGGACACGCTGATGCCCGAGGCCGCCCACAACGGGTTCTCCACGTTCCGCCGGATCGTGGACCAGAGCGCCTTCCCGCAGGTGTTCAGCGGCCTGGGCACCGGCGAGCTGGCCGAGGTGGCACCGCCGGACCCGGACGTGCTCACCACCCCGGAGCTGATCGAGTCGAGCCGCAGCGTGGTGAAGGTGCTGGGCACCGCGCCCTCCTGCCAGCGCCGCGTGGAGGGGACCGGCTTCGCGTACGCGCAGGACCGGATCATGACCAACGCGCACGTGGTCGCCGGGGTCACCGACGACCTGCGGGTGGTCACCCGGGAGGGCTACCAGCTCGACGCCACGCTGGTGCTCTTCGACCCGCAGCAGGACCTGGCCGTGCTGCACGTGCCGGGCCTGGACCTGGAGCCGCTGGAGTTCGACCACGAGGCCCCGCAGGGCGGTGACGCGGTCGTGGCGGGCTTCCCGCGCAACAGCGGCTTCACGGCCGTCCCCGCGCGCGTACGGGCCCGCCAGACGGCTCAGGGGCCGGACTTCTACCACTCGCAGCAGGTGAGCCGGGAGATCTACCAGGTGCGCGCCGTGGTGCGCCCGGGCAACTCCGGTGGCCCGCTGCTGTCGCCGGACGGCACCGTGTACGGGGTGGTCTTCGCCGCCGCCACGAACGAGCCCGAGACGGGTTACGTGCTCACCGCCGACGAGATCGCGGAGAACGCCCGGAGCGGCCTGGAGAACAGCGGGCAGGTCTCCTCCCAGGCCTGCGACTGACCGGGGGCCTCCCGTCGTCCACAGGCCGGATCCGGGGCTTTCCAGGGCCTGTGTGAGGCGGTTGACTGGATGTACGGGGGTCCACGGGCACGGTCGGCACCGTGCTGCCCGTCTTCGCCCCGAATCCCGGGACCGCCCCGGGCCCCGCGACCGCGCACGGCCTCGCGGGCTGTGCCGGGCCGCCCGAGCAGTCGGGCCCACGACGCGGCGCGCGGGCCCGGACACGCACCGAGGGCGCCTTCCCGCAGGGAGGCGCCCTCGTGAGCGTCGGGTACCGACCCGGGCCCGGTCCTAGTTGGAACTCGGGTCGGGCGAGTGCTCCGTGGCCAGCGGCCAGCTCATCCGCACCACGGTCCCCCGGTCGCTGGGGTCGATCTTCACCTCGTCGGCCAGGCCCGTGATGACCGCCAGGCCCAGCCCCGGGGAGAACCCGGAGATCCCGCCGGGAGGGGTGTCCTCACCGTCCAGGAAGAGCCCGTCGAGCAGGGACGGGTTGGTGGGCTCCTCCGTGTCCTTGGCGGGGGCACGGTCGGAGACGACGACCTCGAAACGTTGCGTCGCGCTCCCGTTGGCGCGCAGGATGCTGCTCGTGGCGTCGGTGCGGGACTCCGACGCCGGATCAGGTCCGCTGCCGTCGATCAGCTGGAGCAGGATCGGCTGTGTCGGACAGTGCAGCTTGTGCGCCGCCACCGCCCGGGAACACGCCTCACCGACCGCCAGCCTGATCTCGTCGATCGCTGAGGCGGCGATGCCCGCCCGCCGCGCCACGGTGGCGGCCATGAGCCGTGCCGTGCGCACGTGAGCGGGGAGCGCGCTGATCGTGAGCGTGATGGTTGCCATCGCTCGCTCGGGGCTACTTCGCGGAACGCTTGTCGATGGCTTCCTGTACCGAGTCGTGGATACCGAAGACCTTGGTCAGACCGGTGATCCGGAAGATCTTCAGGATGCGCTCCTGGGTGCAGACCAGGTCGAGGGTCCCGTCGTGGGCCCGGACGCGCTTGAGCCCGCCCACGAGCACACCGAGGCCCGTCGAGTCCAGGAACTCCACCTTCTCCATGTTGACCACGAGATGGAAGTTGCCCTTGTTGACCAGGTCGATCAGCAGCTCGCGGAGCCGGGGCGCGGTATAGACATCGATCTCACCCTCAACGACGACGATCTCGGTGTCGCCCTCGGTGTAATGATCAAGCTTCAAGTCCACTAGTCCTCCAGCGCCGAACCGCGAAAAACGCGAATGATCTCTGCCGGGCGTTACCCCACCAGCACGCATTCAACCACGCGTGTCGAGTGCGTCTTCCTGTGATGCACAGAAAAACCGTGACACCGCGCCACTGTTCCCCCGGATGTCACACTGAAACCAATGTCCCAGTGCTCCACCCTTGGGTAGGAGGCGCCTGCGGGCCTCGAACGCGTACCAGTGAGGAGGGGTCTCGGATGAGGCGACCGGAGCCCGTGCTTCCCGGTGTGTGGCGTGACGATACCCGGTACCCGCAGGTGACCCACATCGAGCACGTGGCCCGCAACGACGGGGTGAGCGGGGAGTGGCCGGTGTGGACCGCGCCCCACCTGGTCGAACGGCTCGCCGACAGGGGGATCACGGGACCGTGGTCCCACCAGGCCGAAGCCGCCGACCTCGCACGTTCGGGCCGTGATGTGATCATAGCCACGGGTACCGCCTCGGGAAAGTCACTCGCCTTCCTCCTACCCGCTGTGGACGCGGTTGACGCGGGCGGAACCGTGCTCTACCTCTCCCCGACCAAGGCGCTCGCCCAGGACCAGCTGCGGTGGATAACGGACCTCTCCCTGCCGGGGATGCGGACAGCCGTCTATGACGGCGACACCTCGTCCGAGGAGCGTTCCTGGGTGCGCGAGCACGGCAACTACGTGCTGACCAACCCGGACATGCTGCACCACGGCATCCTGCCCCGCCACGGGGCGTGGTCGCGCTTCCTGCGTCGGCTCCGCTACGTGGTGATCGACGAGGCGCACCGATACCGGGGGGTTTTCGGCTCGCATGTCGCGCAGATCCTGCGACGGCTGCGCCGCGTGTGCGCCCGCTATCGGGCGCGTCCGGTGTTCGTGCTCGCCTCGGCCACCTCCGGCAGCCCCGCCGAGAGCGCCACCCGGCTGACCGGTGTGCCCGTCACGGCGGTCAGCAGGGACGGTTCCCCGCGCCCGGGGATGTCCGTGGCGCTGGTGGAGCCGGAGCTGACCGACCTGACCGGCGAGCACGGCGCGCCGATTCGCAGGACGGCGCCCTCGCAGGCCGCCGAGATGCTCGCCGACCTGGTACACGACGGCGTGCGCACCCTGGTGTTCGTCCGCTCCAGGCAGGGCGCTGAGGTGGTCGCGCTGACCACCCAGCGCCTGTTGTCCGAGCGCGGCGACCACGCCTTGGCCGGGAGGGTGGCCGCTTACAGGGGCGGATACCTGGCCTCGGAGCGCCGGGAGCTGGAGGAGGCGCTGCGCTCGGGGGAGATCCTGGGCCTGGCCAGTACCAACGCCCTGGAACTGGGGGTGGACATCAGCGGCCTGGACGCGGTGCTCATCGCCGGGTGGCCGGGAACGCTCGCGTCGCTGTGGCAGCAGGCAGGCCGCGCCGGGCGGCGCGGGGAGGACGCGCTGGCGGTGTTCATCGCCCGGGACGATCCCCTGGACACCTATCTGGCGCACCACCCGGAGGCCATTTTCGGCCGGTCCGTAGAAGCGACCGTCCTTGATCCGGAAAACCCGCACATCCTGGGGCCGCACCTGTGCGCGGCCGCCCAGGAACTGCCGATCACCAAGGACGACTTCGACCTCTTCGGGGCGACGACCGAGGAGCGGCTCGACGAACTCGTCGAGCGCCGTCTGCTGCGCAGGCGTCCACGGGGCTGGTTCTGGACGAGCAATGAACGGGCCAGTGACCTGGCCGATATCCGCGGATCAGGCGGACCGCCCGTGCAGATCGTCGACACCGGGAGTGGACAACTGCTCGGAGAGGTCGACGAGCCCGCCGCCCACGGCACCGTCCACCCCGGCGCGGTGTACCTGCACCAGGGGTACACGTACCTGGTCGACGACCTCGACCTCGACGAGGGCGTCGCCCTGGTCCACCCCGCGGAGCCGACCTACAGCACCTGGGCGCGCGACACCACCGACATCACCGTCCGGTCGGTGCTGCGCCAGGAGGAGTGGCCGAGCGGGGCCACGGTGTACTTCGGCGAGGTGCAGGTGGTGCGCCAGGTGGTGGGGTTCCTGCGCAGGGACGTGCGCACCGGTTCGGTGCTGGGGGAGCGGTCGCTGGACCTGCCCGAGCGCACCCTCGACACCCGTGCGGTGTGGTGGACGCTGCCCACCGAGGGCGAGGAGCGGCTGCGCCGGGAGGACGTGGGGCTGCTGGGCGCCGCACACGCCGCCGAGCACGCCGCGATCGGTCTGCTGCCGCTGCTGGCGACCTGCGACCGCTGGGACATCGGCGGGGTGTCCACCTCGGTGCACGGTGACACGGGCAGGCTGACGGTGTTCGTCTACGACGGGTACGAGGGCGGCGCGGGCTTCGCCGAACGGGGGTACGCGGCGGCGCGCGAGTGGTTGTCCGCGACCCGCGCGGCCATCGCCGGCTGCGAGTGCGACCAGGGCTGCCCGTCGTGCATCCAGTCGCCCAAGTGCGGTACCGGCAACGAGCCGTTGAGCAAGGCCGGTGCGCTGCGTCTGCTCGACGAGGTGCTCGCGGGCGGCGAGGACTGAGACCGTCCACAGGCTGTGGACGAAGCGCCGGGGGCGTGGAGTTATCCACAGGCTGGGGAAGGGTCTTTCGCCTCGACCCCAGCCCGTCGAACCTGGAGGGAAGAGGGCCGGAGCAGTCGGCCCCCGCCAGGAAGGCCGCCATGTCCGCTCCCGTGCTCCCGTCCGTTCCCGCCTTTGCGCCCACCGCGGCGCCGCCCCCGTCCGACGCCGGGATGACGACCTCCGAATACGCCTTCTGCACCATCGCGGCGGTCGCCTTCGCCGGGGTCCTCTACGCCGTGCTCACCAGCGGTGCGGTCGAGGACGTCCTCACCGATCTCGTGGTCAATGCGCTCGGCTCGGGTTTTTGACCGGGGATCGGCCACCGCGGAGGCGGCGATGGTGCTGCCCTCCCTGCTGCTCGTCCTGGCCGTGGCCCTCGGCGCAGTCCAGGCCGCGTCGGCACAGCTCTCCTGCGCCGACGCGGCGCGCGTGGGTGCGCGGGCGCTGGCCCGAGGCGAGCCCGACGACCGGGCCCGCGCCCTGGCGCTGACCGCCGCGCCGGACGGAGCGGACGTGCGCCTGTCCGAGGACGGGGGCATGGCCCGCGTCACCGTACGGACCCGACTCCTACTCGGCCCGGGGATCTCCCTGCCGGTGGACGGCAGTGCTTCCGTTCCCCTCGAACCCGGGAGCTGATACCGATGCGCTCCGACACCGGTTCCGCCACCGTCTGGTGGGTCGCCCTGGGCGCGCTGCTCTGGTCCACCACCCTCGCCGTCCTCGCGATCTCCGCGGCACGGCTCGACCGCGACCGTGCCACCACCGCGGCCGACCTGGCAGCGCTCGCGGCCGCCGCCGGGGCCGTCCACGGAACAGAACGGGCCTGCGCGCGGGCCCGCGACACCGCCGAGGCCAACCAAGCCTCCCTCGAATCCTGCGTCCTCACCGGCTCCACCGTCGAGGTGGTGGTCGCGGTTCCCTCGTCCCTCATCGAACGGCCCGTCCGTGCGCACTCCCGGGCCGGACCGGCCGCCGTCTCCTCCGAGGAAGTGGAATGAGCCCTGCCCCCGTCTCCGTGCTGGTGTGCGCCCTCCTGCTGGGAGCCCCCGCCCAGCCCGGGGACGCACCACCCTGCCCCGCCTCGCCCGCGCCGCACACCACAGGTCCCGTTGATCCCGACCACTCCATCGGCCCCGCGAACTTCGCGCACGTCCCTGGTTCCGCTGGTCTCACCCACGCGGTTGGTCCCCAGGGCGGTAGGAGCAGCGCTGGGCCAGAGGATTCCGCCCACTCCGCTGGTCCCCACGACAGCATGGGCACCACTGGGCCAGAGGAACCCGCTCCCCCCGTCGGGCCCACCGATCACGCGCACTCCGGTGACCCCGTTCGCTCCGACGACCCCGTTCGCTCCGGGGCACTCGGGAACTCCGGCGAAGCGGCTCCTCCCGGTGGTCCCGAGCCGTGCGCCGACCCGTCGCCGGTGCCCGCCTCCGCCTCCCCGGAACCGCCTGGGCCCGTGCGGGACGGCCCACGCGGCGCGACGGACGCACCCTCGCCCGTCAGCGAACCGGTGGTGTACCGCACGGCCGCCGCTCCGACCCCGACCGGTACGGCGTTGCGGATCGTCGGCAACGTCTCGACCGGAATCCTGGCGGTGCTGTGCGTCGTGGTGCCGGTACTGCGCCTGTCCGTCGGCTGGCCCCGCTTCCCCGTTCCCTACGAGGGCCAGCGGCGGCGCGGCTCCGGGGGCGAGGAATCCTGACCGTCACCGCGTCACCGCGTCACCGCGCACGCGACCGGGTCCGGGTCCGGGGACTCAACCGCCCAGGGCCCGGGACAGCAGCTCGGCGGCCATCGGCACGATGCCGATCAACACGAACGCGGGCAGGAAGCACAGTCCCAGGGGCGCCACCACCAGCACGCCCAGCCGTTCGACCCGGGCCGTTCCCCGTGCCCGCAGGGTCCGGCGCAGATCGGCCGCGTGCCGGTCCAGGAGGTCGGCCACCGGCGCCCCGGTGTCGGCGGCCCGGGCCAGGTCGCGCCCCACCGGGACGAGGGGCTCGGGCAGCGCCGGACGCCGCCACGCCTCGGCGGGAGCGGCACCCAGGCGCAGCTGTTCGGCCACCGCCATCAGCTCCTCCCCCAGCCTTCCCCGCGTCGCCCGGGACACCGCCGTGAGGCAGGCGGGCACCGTCGCCCCGGCACGGATCCCCGAGGCGAGCAGACCGATCACCACGGGCAGGTCGGCGGTCACCGGCAGCCGGTCCGAACGGGAAGCGGAGCTCCTGCGGGCACGCACCCACAGGGCGGCGCACACCCCGGCCGCGCCGACGCCTCCGACCGCGCCGAACAGGGCCACCGCGAGGGTCAGCGCGAACGCCCCCGCCAACGTCGGCCCCAGCAGCCGGACCGGCGGCCCCGGCCGGGTTGGAGGACGGGAGGGGGGACGCAGTTCGCGCGCCGGTCCCCCGCCCAGCAGTATCCACACACACGCGGCTCCCAGAACCGCGGCGGCCGTCAGGAACATCCGTCCTACCCTTTCTCTCCTCGCGCCCCACCACCGTGGCCGGAGCGATGCCGACCGTGCCTCTCCCCGAGATCCCGGGTCCAGACTCCCGGGCCGGATCCTGGTGTCTGGTGTCCGAGCTCCGGTGCCCGGGCGTGGCCCTGAGGCCCACTGGCCGGTGCCCGCTGCCCGCTGCCCCGTGGCCGGTGCCCGGCACCCGAGGTCCACTGTCCGGCGCCTGTCAGGGAAAGGCTGTCGCCGAGCGCACCATGCGCAGCGTCCACCAGGTTCCGAGAGCGTCCAGGGCCACCCCGCCCACCAGGCAGGCCAACCCCAGCGGCGTGGTCAGCAGGAACACCAGCGGCGACCCGCCCAGGCCGGAGGACAGCAGCAGCCCGACGGCGGGCAGGGCGGCCAGCACGATCGCGGTGGTGCGCGGACCGGTGGTGCGCGCGGCGGCCTCCGTGCGCTGCTCCTCCTGTTCGGTGAGGTTCGCCGCCAGGGCGTCCACCACTTCGGCTAGGCCCGCCCCGGTGTCCGCGGCCACCTCCCAACACACCGCCAGGTAGGCCAGCGCCCACAGGTCCGGTTCGCGCTCGGCCTCGCGGCGCAACGACGCCGCGTCGGTCAGAGCGCCCACCAGCGGGCCCGCCTCGGCGGCGGAGATCCGCAGGGCCTCCTCCGGCGGCTGTCCAGCGCGCAGCTCGGCGGCCAGCACCCGGCACAGCACCACCACCGCGCCGCGGCGCCGGGCACCCTCACCGGGACGGGCCGCCAGCGCCCTCCAGCCCACGGGCCGCGACACCGGACGCCGGAGACGGGGGAGGAGGGCCGCCAACCGGCTGCGCCGCGTGCCGGGGACCAGGCACAGCAGCACCAGACCTCCCGAACAGGCCACCAGCGCGGTCACCACCGACGCCACCCCCCGCCCAGACGGGCCGCCACCTCGTCCGCTCCCGCGTGCTCCCGGCGGGCGCCGTCGGGACCGAAGGACACCGCTGGCACCGCGTCCACCAGCCCGTCCGAGCCGCGTCTCAACACCCGCAGCTCGGCCAGGCGCCGCCCGTTGGGATCACGGACCAGGTGCACGACCATGACCCGGGTGGCGGCCAGTTGACTGTGCACGGCGGCCCGGTCCAGCCCGGCCGCGCACCCCAGCGCCTCCACCCGCGCGGGCACGTCACCCGCGCCGTTGGCGTGGAGGGTGCCCGCGCCGCCCTCGTGCCCGGTGTTCAGGGCGCCGAGCAGGGACACGATCTCGGGCCCGCGCGCCTCGCCGACCACCAGCCGGTCCGGACGCATCCGCAGCGCCTGCCGCACCAGGGTCTCCAACGACACCTCGCCGCTGCCCTCGATGTTGGGCGGACGGGTCTGGAGGCGGACCACGTGCGGGTGCTCGGGCCGCAGCTCCGGGGAGTCCTCGGCCAGGACGATCCGCTCTCCCGGATCCACCAGGGAGAGCAGGCACGACAGCAGGGTGGTCTTGCCCGTGCCGGTGCCCCCGCTGACCAGGAACGGCACCCGCGAGGCCACCAGGGACCGCAGCAGCGCGGCCCCGCAGGGGGTGACCGCCCCCCGCTCGGCCAGCCGCTCCAGGGTGAACACCCGCCGGGGCGGCAGCCGCAGCGACACGCACGCCCCGGCGGGAGCCACCGGCGGCAGCACCGCGTGCAGCCGTGCGCCGTTGGGAAGCCGGGCGTCCACGTACGGCACGGCCGAGTCCAGCCGCCGCCCCGCCTGCGCCGCCAGCCGCTGGGCCAGTCGGCGCACCGCGTCCGCCGACTCGAAGCACACCCCCGCCCGGCGCAGTCCCCCGCCGTCGTCCACCCACACCTCGTCGGGACCGTTGACGAGGATGTCGGTGACCCCGGATATGCGCCGGAAAAGGCAGTCATCTGCCGCCTGACCGGCGTCGGGCCTTTCCGGTACTGTCTCTTCACCGGCGCCGCCGTCCCGGCTCCGTCCTCGCAGCGCCCGCTCCGCTGCCCCCTGATCCTCTGCGAGACTCGGAGTCCCCCATGTCCTACGGACCCTACGGCCAGGCCGTCCCCCCGCCCCCGAAGAGGGGCATGTCCACCGGCGCGAAGATCGGCATCGGCTGCGGCGGCTGCCTCGGCGTCTTCGCCCTGGGCTTCGTCTTCCTCCTCGTCATCGGCCTCCTCGCGGGCGACCCGGAGCCCAGCACCGACACGACCACGGCTGCCAGCCCCGAGGCGGCGGCGGAGAGCGGCGCCCCGGAGGAGGCCGCGGCCGAGGAGGAGCCCGCCGCGGAGGAGTCCGCGGTCACGATGACCGCCACCCACGCGGGCACGGTGGGTGACACGATCGACGACACGACGTACACGGCGATCGACATCGTCGTCGTCAACGAGAGTGACGAGAGCGTCGATGTGAACCCCATCAACTTCACCGCGGTCCTCGCGGACGGCACGGTCGTGTCCGACTGGGCCGACACGGTGTTCGCGGACATCGACGCCATCGACGCGGTCACCCTCCAGCCGGGGCAGCGCGCGGAGGGTCAGATCGCGGTGGTCGGTGAGGTCGACGTCGCCAGCGTCGAGATGGGTGACATCCTGGGCCTGGGCGACCCGGTTGTGGCCGAAGTCCAGTAGCAGACCGGACCTTTCGGCCTAGTCGGGCACCCGCGCCGGGCGGTAGACTCGGCGCGGGAACGCTGTTCAGGTACAGCGCACGAAGGCCCCCAGCGTGATGCTGGGGACCTTCGTTGTGCCTGGATCAGTAGTCGCGGGCGACATCCAGGAACGCGGACCACTCGGCACCAGGGAACTCCAGATGCCCCAACTCACGGTGCTTGGTGTCACGCACGGCCGCGCCGGTGCCGGTGTCGGCGACCTCGACGCAATCCTGTCCCCGGCCGCTGGAGTAGGAGGACTTACGGAAGGTGAGGCGGGAACGCTCAGGCATGGGTCCTACTTCTGGTCGGTGCTCAGCTTGCTCTCCAAGAATGCCACCGTCTCAGCATGCGACAGGGCGGCATTCCTCACCGCAGAGAACACCCGGTCGTAGTGCGTGATCTCCGGTTCTTCCTCCAGGAACAGGCCGCTGATGGACTGCTCCAGGTACACCAGCGCCGGGTCGTGCGGGAACACCATCACGACGAACGACCCAGACAGGGCCGCATGTGGCCCGACCTGGTCAGGGATGACACGGACATCCACCGTGGGGCGGGGCCTGAGCAGGTCCGGAGCTGCTCGTCCAGGACGTCGCCGTCGACTTTGCGGAGCGCGGCCTCGTCGATGACGGCAGTCAGGCGGGGTGCGTCTGGCCTGTCGAGCAGGGACCGCCGCATCATCCGGGCTTCGACCCTCCGGTCGATTTCGCTTGGGTCGGTGACGCCGCTTCCCTCGATGACGGCGCGTGCGTAACCGGGGGTTTGGAGTAGGCCGGGCACGAACCCGAGCTGGTAGCTGCGCAGCTCTGTCGCTTCGGTCTCCAGGTCGATGTAGGCGGCGGCTCCGAACTCGTCGCGGTATCCCACCCACCATCCGGTGCGGCTGGCTTCGGCGGCCAAGGCCACGAGGGAGGCGCGTTCGCCAGCGTCGGTGACGCCGTAGATCCCCAGCAGAGTGAGCAGGTCGGCCTCACGGATCTTCTGAACCTTGCGGTTTTCGATCCGGGTGACCTTCGCAGCCGACCACTTCTGAGCTGGGGCCCGCCGCTTCGCCTCCTTGCTGACCGCGTCAACGGTCATCCCCTTCGCCGCGCGTAGGCGGAGCAGTTCCCGCGCGAGGCGGCGTCTGCGAAGGGTGGGGCTGGCGGCCAACTCGTCGCTCCTCGGGGTCGTCGGTGGCCGTGATTCTACGCGCCGGGGCGTTTTCTGCGACATTTTTCTCACCATTCACATCTGATCGATGTACTCATGGCGGATTGTCTCACCAACTTAGAAGTGAATATTGCATTCCTGGTTGCACTGAGGCAGCATGGCACTACCTGAACAGCCGCCGGACCTCCCATCCGGCACCCTGTACGAAGGAGGCGCCCTGTGCGCTACCTGTTCCTGATCGCGTCCGCGCTGTGGCTTGTGGCCCGCGCGACAGCTCACCACGCGCGTCAGCGCGGCAACCGGGTCCGCCGGTACGCCGCCCGGCCGCTGGCGCCCCGCCCCTCCGTCGTGACGGGCCCCATCCCGCTCATCACGCCCCTGATGGCGTCCGGTGTGGAGGCCCCGCCGCTCCCGCCACGCCCCGTGCTCCCGTGGCAGGCTCCCGCTCCAGCGCCGGTGGACGTCCTCCGCGCCGACCGGACCCGCCTCGGCGTCGCCGTCCTGCTCGACATCTCCCAGCCGCGCCCGGTGCGCAGCCCCGGACGTCACCGCGCGGAGGTCGCAGCATGATCGACACCCAGACCGGCGACCTGCTCGCGGTCATCCGCGACGCCATCGACGTTCCTTTCCCCGCCACCGACGCCGCGCGCCCCGCATACCTTGAGCTGTGCCGCGACCGGGGCGCCGCCGCGCGCTCCGCTCTGGACTACGCGCTGGCCACCGGCGACCTCGCGCGGGCCACGGACCTGGCCGACGAGGCCATTGCCGCGCACCCGGTCAACTATCCGATCGACGCCCGGTGGTCCGCGCGGGGCATGGACGCGGCGGTGACCGGATGAGGCCCCGCACCCCCCGACCCCGCCGCTCTCAGTGGTGTGACGACGAGAGCCGCGACCCGTCTGGGGTGGCCCGCTTCTGCGTCCGCGACCCCGGACACGCCAGCGATCACGAGGACATCCACGGCCGCCGCTGGGAACCCGCGCACGTCGCCCTGGAGCGCCTCCAGGAGCGGTGGGGCGACACGCACGACATCCGGCGCTCCGGCCACATGTGGGTGGCGCTCGCGCACAACCCCAAGCCGTGGGCGACGCACATCGAGCCGACCCCCGAACAACTGGAGGCGTCGATCGCGTCGCGGTCCGGGCTGTGCCCGCCGTCCCTGAGGGGTGTCGGATGACGTGGTGGTCGCTGGTGTGGACGCGGATGATCATGCACTGCCCGGTCCGCGGGTTCGTGGAGTGGTGCCCGCACCTGTACCCGCCGGACCGCCGATGAGCCCCCGCGCGCCCGGCCCTGTCCCTGCCGGGCGCACGGGCCCCTACACGCGTCCCCGGGCGCGCAGGGGGACGAGGAGGGCGTCGCGCACGACGCGCCAGTTGACGTCGTCGAGGGTGCGGTGGCCGAGGTCCTCGCGCACGGCCGCGATGGAGCGCAAGTCGTACTCGGTGTCGAGCTGGCGGTCGCCGTCGCGGTGGTCGACCACGAGTCCGGTCGCGTACCGGCGAACGGCCTCCGTGGACGTGATCGCGGCGGACCGGGCGGCCTCGTGCCAGCGCGCGTCGTGGGGGAGCCAGGACGCGAGCACTTCAGTCGGTGACGGGGGCACAGTTTCAGATCTCATAATTGGACGCTAGCAGAAAGGAAAGCGCAATGAGAAAGCTTTTGAAAATGGTGTTTGCGCAGCTCATCGTGTACTCGAAGGGCTGTCCTTCGTGCAGTGCAGAGAACTCGAACGGAAATACGCACTGCTGGAATTGCGGCAACGCCTTGGGCCCTGCGGACCCCTGGCCGCGTAGCTAGACCCCCGCGCGCCCGGAGTTCCGTCCCGGGCTCGCGGGCTCCAGCCCCGTCTCTGCTCCGTGGGGGAGAGGAGGCGGCGGTGCGTGGCCGGTAGGGGTACCGGCCGCGCGGAGGCCACCGGATCTAGGGCCGGTGGCCTCCCCTTCGCACATTCACCGTCACATACAGCATCCGGGGGGATACTTTGCGACACATGGTTTTGGTCATGGACATCCGCATGACACCAGGACAGGAGAGGCGCTACAGGGAGACCCGAGACATCCCGCCCGGAGAGGACGTCCGGGCGCGCGTGGTCGGCGAGCTCTGCGAGACCGTGGAGGGCATCGGCGCCCTCGACGACGTGTGGACCTCGAAGGTGCGGGGCCGCCCCGAGGAAGCGTGACCGGATCCGGCCACCGGCCACGGCACGCCCGCGCGGGTGGGAGCATGCCCCCATGACGGACGCGAAGTGGCCCCGGGGCGAGCTGGTGACGCTCTGGGGCGGCCCGATGGACGGCGAGCAGATGAGCTACGAGCCCGGGGAGCTGCCCGCGGATCCGACCGTGTGGGGCGGCTACTACATGGTGCCGGAGGTGGTGACCCCGGCCGCGCCGGAGGGTGTGGAGCTGCGCGCGGTGTACGAGCCCCGGCCTGGGGAGAGCCCGACGACGTGGTACTTCGACGGGTGGGTGCCCTGGTAGGCCCCGGACACGACGAAAGCGCCCCCGCCCTCCAGCAGGAGGACGGGGGCGCCGTGGTGTCGAAGGGGTGGGGTCAGAGGTCGGTGACCCTCAGCGGGCCGTAGATCGCCGTGCGGCGGGTGCCCGCGCGGACGACGTCGAGCCGCCACGCCAGATCCCCGGGCTCACTGAGGTAGCCCCTGTTGATCATGGCCAGGGCGGTCCCGGCGGCCGCGTCGAGGATGGTGATCTCCCCCGTCTCCGTGGACAGGATGACGGTGCCCGGGTCCGTGTCGAGCTGGTCGACGTCGGCCTTGAGGATGAGCTCCAGGACCGCGCCGGACAGGTCGTAGGCGGACCCGCTGTCGGGGTCGGTGATCTGGAGTTCGACTTCCTCGTCGTTCCACTCGTACAAGATCAGGCTCTGGTGTGTCGCCACGTCACCTCCTGGTTGCAGTGCCGTCGATGCGGCTGGTCGGGTGTGCGGCCCCCGCCGGGCGGGACGACGCGCGGGCTGTTCCCTCGGGTTGGTTGACGATGCGGGCCACAGCCTGCACCGGGGGGACGGGCTCGATGAGTTGTGTGGCGAGCGTGTTGAGCGCCAGCTCCGCGACGGCAGAGCCCGCGGTGTGCTTGGTGCCCTCGACGGTGGCCACGACCCCGAGGGACGCCACGGCGGTGCCGTAGGCGTGCTTCGTGCCGGACGCGTCCGTGACGGCCCCAAGGAGGCCCTCGACGGAGCCCCCGACGGCCTTCGTGCCGTCGACGACACCGGCCGCCCCGAGGGCCGCGATGGCGTTGCCGCCGCGGCCGCCGGTCTCTCCGGCGAGCGCCCCGAGGGACGCCACCGCAGAGCCGGTCGCAGCCTTCCGGCCGGGGATGTCGTCCACCAGGGCGGCCAGCGACGCGACCGCGTCACCACCAGGAGGAGCAGCCGCCCCTATCGGCGTGGTGCCGTCCCCGGCGGCCAGCTGGGCGACGTAGGTCGGCGGGGGGAGCGCGGTGCCCTCGATCTCGGCGACGACCAGGTCCATGGCCGCGCCTGTCTCCGGGCCGATCTCGCCGTCGACGGGCACCAGCCCGTAGGCGGTCTGGAAGTTGGCGACGGCCGTGGACATTTCCCCGCCGTAGTCGCCATCCGCGCCGAAGACCGGCAGTTCGTCCGGGTCCCAGATGAGGATCTGTTCCTGGCGTGGGGTGACCAGCCCGCCGGTGGACGCGTCGGTGTCCCCGGGCTGGAGGAGGACACCGGACTCGAACCGGTACGCGGACACCTCCGCCGTGATGCCGCCGGGGAGGGCGGTGCCGGTGTACGTGAAGATGCGGCCGCCGCCCCCGTGCTCGGGGTCGACGGTGACGACGGTGTTTGCGCCGTCGCTGCTCACCTCGATGCGCATCCACTGCCCGAACGCGACCGCGAAGCCGCCCGTGGCGGTGGGGGCGACCGGGGTTGCGGCTAGGCCGCCGGGCTGGAGGCGGCTGCCGATGTTGCCGTCGGCGGTCTCGTGCAAGACGAGGCCCATGGTGCCGAGGCGGGCGACCCACCGGCGTTCCGCGCTGCTGACGGCGCGGAGCGACGGCAGGTGCACGTACCAGCGCAGCCGCCACGGGGCCGCGGGGAGGCTGACCTCCAGCCGTGGCGTCGAGTTGGCGCGGTGGTGGCCGGTGTCGATGCGCACGCTGGTGAGCCCGTACAGGGTGCGGTCCGCGGAGTACGCGGAGCGCTCCGGGGCGACGATGCCGACGGCCCCGGCCCGCGCCGTCCGCGCCAGCGTGGACGCGGACGGCTGCGTGCCGGACGGGCCGGACAGGGAGTTGTTGACCGTGATGGCCACGGCGTGCCCCTCCCTACGCCGGGGTGACGTCCGACTGGGTCACACGCACCAGCAGGACCGTGTACGTGCCCGCGGCCCCGTAGGACTCCTCCGTGCTGAGCTTGATGGAGCCCTGCCACACACCACCGGAGTCCCACAGGCCCAGGTGCGTCACCGTGTACCCGCCGGGCACGTCGAACGTGAACTGGCCGCCAGCGTCGATCTGACCTCCGCTGGCGGGGTCCCACGTGACGGCCTGGCGGGCGTAGGTTCCGCCGGTGATCTCGTCGGCACCGGTGGTGCCGCCGTCCGTGGTGTGCAGGGACGCGCTGACCGCCCCGGACACGAGCCCTTCGAGGGTCCTGTCGAGGGCGACGACATGAAACGCCACGGCTAGGCCTCCTCTCCGAGGTCGGGCCGCCGGGTGTGCGGCGTGAGCCAGGCGGCGACGAACGCGGCCAGGGTCACGGTGGCCGTGGCGACGGTGTCAGGCAGGTCGTAGCCGAAGGCGTTGACGATGAACACGAGGACGGTCACGGCCGCGCCGGAGGCGGCACCGACAGACACCTTCATCTCCGGGATGAGGCTCCGGCCGGAGCTGGGGGAGGCGTGCATCAGGCCCCCCGGAGGTTCACGGTGCCGCTGATCTCCGCCGTCGCGGGCAGAGCCCCGCCGGTGCCGCCCGAGGACAGACCGGCCAGGGCCTTCTCCAGGGCCCGCTTGGTGACGGCCGCCTCGACCTGGTCGCAGGCGTAGGCGGTCATGAGGTCGCCGAAGTGGGCTTCCGCAGCGGAGCCCACGTACTCGCGGCACAGCCGCACACCCTCGGCAGTGCCGTCGCCGTAATCGCTGTCCACGCCGTCCGAGGGGCCGCCGGGGTAGACCATCGCGGCGCTGAATCCGGCGCGCTTGATGCGGAGCTGGAGCAGCTTCACGAGCTCTCCCGAGTCGCCCTTCTTGAGCCCGAAGTAGGCGGGCATGGTGTCCTCCGTGGTGTTGGTGGGGGCCCCGGGGGGCTGGGTGAACGTGCCGTCGCGGACGAGGTCATACGCCCGGTCGCCGGGGCACGAGGTGGCAATGAAGTCGCGGTGTCCGAGCACCGCCCCGGCGATCGACGTGTCCGGTTCCATCAGCCACTGCCGGAGCGCGCGCACCGCGTTGATCTGCTCCGGGGTGATCTCATCGTCGGGGCCGGTGGCCAGCGTGCACGAGTAGTGGGAGGTGTTGCCGCCCGGCTGCGCGGCCTGGGTTCGGTAGAGCCCGCGGCCCTCCAGGACGTAGCCGTGCGCGCAGGCCATGAACGAGTACCCGATGTCCGCCCAGCCGCGGGACGGCCCGGTGTGGAAGGAACGGGTGTCGCGCCAGTACTGGATGCACGCCGAGTGGTTCTTCGCGGCCAGTCCCTGGTTGGCGCTGTCGTAGTGGATGACGAGTCCGGATCGGGGGTTGGCCCGGGTCGCGGGCGAGGTTCCCCAGCCGAGATCGGCTCGGGAGACGTAGCGGGATGGTCGGGGCATGCATGCCTCCAGACATGACGAAGGGCCCGCCATCAAGACGGGCCCGGGGTGGGTCAGGGGACCAGAGACGACAGCGGCGCGTCGCCGCCCGCGATGGCCAGCAGCGCCAGGGCGAGCGCCGCCCCGGTGCCCCACCGCCACCGCTCCAGCGCCCGCAGGCGCGTCTCGTGGTCGGCCTGGGCGTTCTCCACGGTGGTCAGCCGATCCAGGCTGCGGCGCACGTCGCCCTGTGTTTCGCGGACGACGTCGTACACGTCGCGGGCGGTGATCACCCCCGAGAAAGGGTCCGGGGGCAGGGGCGGCGGCGTGGGCTGTGTGGTCATGGGTTACCTGTTCGTCGCTGCTGTGTACGCGTCATGGATCCGGGCCGACACCCCGCTCATGTGCCGCCCCCAATCCGGGGGGAACTGGGGAATCCCCTCGCGGGGGTTGTCGGCCGGTTCCTCGAAGATGTAGCGGAGCCGGTCGGGGCCGCCCCGGTCGTGCGGGGACAGCTCCACACCCACCACCCGGCGGGACCCCAGCAGCGTCGGCCGCCCGTCCGCCCCGGGCGGCCACATCAGGTCCGTGATCGACAGCATCACGTCGGAGCCCAGCCGTTCGGGTGGCACCCCGAGATTGTCGTCGGTGCTGGCCACGGTCACTTGGAGGATGCGGGAGATCCCGGACCTGTGCGTCCTCCACCAGGTGGCGTAGGCATCCAGGGTGGAGGTGAGCACGACGCCCTGGTAGTCGATGGACTGGTCCAGGACGGGCCATCCGGCGGAGGTGTGGTCGGTGGACGTGGTGACGGCCGACAGGAACGCCTCGTCGGTGGTGTCGTCGCGGGCCCCGCGCGTCTGCCAGGACGTGCCGGTTTCGGCTGCGTCCATCAGGTATGACCAGTCGGTGATGGTGCCCGGGTAGGTGGCCTCGTAGTAGGAGCCGAAGCTTCCGGTGGCTCGGGTGAGGGCCTGGAACTCGCGGCCCACGATGAGCCACTCAATGCCGTGGTCGACCTGGGAAAGCTCCTCCAGGCGCTGCCCGTAGGACGCGGTCTCCGACGCCAGATAGGTACGGTCCCGGGTCCGGGAGGACGCCTGGTTGCCGCCGTAGGTCAGGCCGATGTCGTACCCGGTGCCGCCGCCGGGCGGGTGCTGTGCCTGGTACACCAGGTCGCGGGCAAGGTCGACCTGGTCCCAACCCACATAGGTGAGGTCGTGGCGGATGATGCGGTGGTGCAGCCACGACTCCAGCGACGCCCCGGACAGCTGGACGGTGGTGCGGCCGCTGCTGTTGTTGATGGTCGCTGACCAGATGATGAACTGCCCGAGGTCCCGGTCGTTCCTCCAGACGTGCACGACCATGCGCCCCGGCCCTCGGGACAGGTCTCCGGGGTCCATGGGCAGCACCTCGCGGGCGGCTGCCGCGACCCGGGCGTTGGTGATGGGCAGGGTCGCGGAGAACGCTCCGGGCTGGCACAGGCGCCGGTCGAAGCTGACGTTCTTCAAGGGCAGGTCGGTGATGTGGGTGTCGGTGATCAGGTCGTGGATGGCGTACCGCCACGCAGGCACAGCGCCTCCTCTCTACAGGTAGGCGTGCCGGTAGGAGATGTGCACCCGCGTGTTCGGGCCCGCACCGGGCGCGGACAGCGCGACCGTGGACACCCCGGGCGGGATCGCGAACGCCTCCGGAGGCAGACCGGCCAGGTTCACCAGGGCGCCCGTGGTGACACCTGTGGAGCAGTTCACAACCAGGACGTCCCACTCGGCGAGCACGTTGGTGGACAGCCGCCCGGTCCAGGCCAGGGTGAACACGCGCCCGGTGGGTGTGGTCAGGGTGAGTTCCAGCGGGGCCTGCGCTGGCCCGTAGAACGTCAAGGTCGGGCGGGAGCTGGTGCTGCCGTTCTGGGGGAGGTAGCGCTCCTGCCCGGCGGGCACCACCACGTGCACGGGGTCGGGGTCGTAGCGGATGGGGTCCGGACACGTCCACTGGAGGACGTAGGGGATGTGACCGAGCCGGGCGTGCTTGTCGACGCTGATGATGCGCTGCGACACCCGCGCGTCCACGGAGAGGGTTTCCCCGAGGGCGGTGATGGTGAGCGGGTGCAGGGTCTCGTCGTCGGGCACGGCGCACGCCTGGCGGAGCTGGCGGAGCCGGTCGGCGACGGCGTCCCGGCTGGTGCGGATGCGCCCGGTCACGGTGATGGTGCGGGCGCGGGCGTAGGGCACCCCGGGCCGGTCGCCGTGGCGGCCAGGCCGGGGTCCGTCTCCCGAGTCGAGGGGCGGGAGGTCTTCCCAGCCGTCGATGCGCACGGTCTGGTACGCGGTGGCGGGGCCTAGTTCCAGGCCCCGCCATTCCAGGGTGGTCGGCAGCATCAGACACCTCCCCGCGCGGTGACCAGGCCCCACAGGGCCTCTCCGACGTCGTGCGGGCTCATCCGCTCTGTGGCCTCGAAGCGGTCGATGTGCACCGCAGCGCCCGCGTACCCGCCGCCGCCGGGCCCGTCACCAGGACGGCGCGGATCCGCGCCAGCACCCAGCGGGGCAGCCGCCCCGAGGGTGAGCGACATGGAATCCGCCATCTTCCGGACGCGCCGGTCGAGCCTGCTCTGGCCGAGGTCGAGCCCGGCCGAGATCCCCTCGGGGATCCACCTGCCAACCTGGTCACGCATGGCCTTCGACGGGCTGTTGATGCCCAGTGCGTCCTTTGCGGCTTGCAGCGCGCCCGCCGCGATGCCACGGAGGGTGCTGTACAGCTGCCCGGCCGCGCCGTAGACGCCGGACACGATCCCCGACACGATCCCCGCTCCGATCGACGCCCACTGCGAAAGTTTCCCGCGAATGGTACTGAGCGTCGCATTCCACAAATTCGTAATCGTGGACTTAATGGTATTCCAAGCGGCCGAAGCATTCCGCTTCAGACCTTCCCACGCATTCGAGAAAACCAACCCGATGAGCTTAAGCGTCGCCTTCAGCCCAGCCCAAATTGTTTCGATCGCTCCGAGGACAATACCCGTCAGCGCTGTCCAAATGCCGGAACCAATCTTTTTGATCCCCTCCCAGGCGCGCTCCCAGTCGCCAGTGATGATCCCCAGGATGGTCTCGATGATGCCCTCGATGGACTCAAGCCCACCCTCGACCATTCCCTCTAGGATCGTCCACAGGCCGCCGAAAAATTCGATGATTTCCTCACCGAAATTCTCCCAAATCCAGGTGATAGCTTCGGCGGCTGCAGACATAAGCTCACCGAGGAGTTCCCCGCCGACTTCGAGGATCTCAGCGAGCTGACCCCACCACTCTTGCACTGTCTCCAGCACATCGGAGGATGCCAGGGCCTCCCAGAGATCCTCCAGGATCGGGCTGATGGCCTCCCACAGGTCCTCCGCGCCGGAGCGGATGTGCTCCCACGCCTCGGACAGGGCCTCGCCCATCCGCGACATGGAGTCGGAAAATTCGCCGCCCTTTTCGCCAGCGCCCCGGAAAGCCTCCGTGATCAGGACCAGCGGAGAAAGCAGACCCAGCAGCCCGCCGGGCACGTGCTCATTAATCCACACGTAAGCCTGGCTGAGCCAGTCCACGAGCGTAATAATGCCCGCGACCAAATTCAGGGCGCCCGTGATAATACCGGCGAAAACGTCTGGGTTTTCCTCGATGGTCTCGAAAAGACCTGAGAGGGCATCCCAAATTCCGCCAAGGGCGTCTTCCAGGTCGGGGCCTAAGGCGTCGAGGAGGCCCTCGAATGCTCCGCTGGCGTCGTCGATTACGGGCCCGAGCCCCTCGAAGGCCCCGAAAAGGTCCTCGGAGAATCTGGAGAGGACCGGCGCCATGTCCTCGAAAGCGGATTCGAGGTGCGGGGAAAGGCTGTCGAAAAGGGACCCGAGGTCCCCGGCGACGTCCACGAGCGTCTGCTCCAGCGGCTGCGCCATCCGCTTGAGGTCGGACACCACGCTGTCGCGCAGCTCCGAGAAAGCATCCTTGACCTCGTCCGCCTGGGCGGCCGCGGCGAGACCGACACCAGCGATCCCGCCCCCGAAGGCCAGCGCCAGGGCGACACCGACCGTGGCGCCGATGGCGGGTAGCGCCCACAGGGCGAGGGCGGCCACGCCGACCAGGACGAAGACGTTCGTGAGCAGGGGCGCGAGGCCCTTCATGACGCCGCCCGCGCCAGCGGACCCGAGCCCGCCACCACCCGAGCCGATGCCCGGGAGCGCCTTCTTGAAGGACCCGAGGATGCCGGTCTCGAAGCCGCCCCCGGCGTCCTCACCGCTCCGCACGAACGTCGTGCGGCTGCTGCGGAGGCTGTCGTCAGCGCCGCGGGTGATGCCGTCCCCGACCGCCTCCCCCGCGTCCTCCCCAGCGGCGCCCATGGCGGGCTTGGCCTGCTGGAGGGAGCGGACGACGGTGGTCGTGATGCCGTCCCCGGCGTCCCGCCCGGCCCCCTCCCCGAGGACGCGGGTCGTGGCCAAGGTGGTCTTGAGCGCGGTCGTGATCTCGGCGCCGGTGCGGGTGCCGATGGTCTTGCCGTCGACGTCGAGATTGCGCTCGATGAGTGTGGCGGCGGTCTTGGCTTCGGCGGCCGCGGTCACCAGGCCGCGGCTGTACCCCCGGTCGTCGACATCGAGCGTTGCCACCAGCTCGCCGACATTCATAGCCATCGGGGGGTTCACCCCCCTCAGGTCATGTGTGGTGCCTCGCGCGCGCGTGCGCGCGCGGGCTCATAGGTCGCGGAGTACGTCGCGGGCCGCGGCGCCCTCGACGCGGGTCGGCTCACGCTCGACCAGGCGCCAGAACACCGTGTCGCGCGGCATGGCCAGCACGAAGGACGTGAAGGCGCGCACGGACATGTCGCTCAGCGCTTGCGCTTGGATCCCTTGCGCGAGCGCCCACCCTTCGAGCGCCCACCAGTACCGGCGGATGCAGGCGTCGAGCCGCCCGTCTTCGCGGCCAGCGCCCGCTCCTTCACCAGCCGCCCCGGCGCTTTTCCCTCCGCGACCGCCTTGTAGGCCTCCGCCCAGGTGATGCGGTTGCCGCCCGCGCTGGACAGCCCCCACGCCATGACCACACCCAGCTGGCGGATGGACATGCCACCGTCGTGCCACCGCTGGTACGCGCCGTCGCCGAAAAGGTCATCGATGGCCTCCTCCAGCTGGGCGTCAGACACTTCGGCCAAGTCGAGCTTGCGCAGCCGGGTCTGGGTGCGCAGGGTCACCGTGGAAGGAGACGGCACGCGCACTGTGACTCCGCGGATGACCTCGGTTTCCGGGGCGTCCTCGACGCCGACCCAGAAGTCGTCGAACGACTGGGTCTCCGTGGCGGCCGCGGCGGCGCGTTCTGCCTCGTCGGCTTCGGCGCGGAGCTGGGCGGCGCGCTCCAGGGACTCGTTGACGTCCATCAGGCGACGGCCTCCGTCGTGCTCGGGCCGCTGCGGGTGAGCACGGCGTTGAAGCTGACCTTCTCGTTGTGGCCGCCGCCGGACTCGCCGCGGCTGGTGGTGGCGTCCCAGACGGTCCACTGGTCGTCCATGGGGTACCTGAACCGGTACATGGCGTGCGAGTTCACCCCGAGCTTGTCGCCGCCCGCGTTGGTGGTGATTTGCGCCTGGCCGGGGTCGAGTTCCCCGGTCTCGCTGTCCTTGAGGAGGCGGCCCTCCATCGTGAGCGTGGCGCCGGTCTGCATCCGGTCCTGCGAGTAGTAGCCGTTCGAGTCCATCGTGGTCGTGTCCGCGACCTCCTCGTTCTCCGAGGTGTTGATCGTGGCCGTGAGCAGCCCGCCGACCTCTACCCACGTCGGGGTGGTGGGGGCGCCGTCGGACGCCTGGATGATGATGTCCCGCGCGTTCACCTGGTGCATGGCCATGGCGCGGACCTCCCTTGCATGACGAAGGCCCGCACACGGGCGGGCCGGGGTTGGTGTGGTGGTGGGGTCAGAAGCGCCGGTTGGCGGTCGGGCGTCCCAGTTCCATGGTCAGGTTGGCCGTCCACTCGTGGCGGCCGGTCTGGTCGCGGCCGATGTAGCCGGGACCACCCCCGTGCGCATACGCGAGCTGGAGCCACGTCCCGCCCGGGAGCGGCCGGTATCCGAGGCCGTTGAGCGCGTCGTAGGCCGCCTGCGCCAGCGCCTCCCCGGTGCGGGAGTCCTCCCGCGTGCCCCGCGCGCGGAGCTGGATTCGCACCGCGTCGATGGGCTCTGCGGCGGATGCGTCGGCGCCGGTGCCGTACAGGGCCACGGCCAACGCGGTGTCGGGGGCGTCCGGCAGGGTCGTGCCGTAGATGGTGCCGCCGGGCCCGGTGGGGTCGTAGACACCGACACCCAGTTCGTGCAGGAGGAGGCAGATCTCCTCTGTGAGGGTCACCGGAGCGCCCTCCGCACCTGCGCGGCCACCAGGCCCAGCATGGTGTCGGACTCAGCTTGCGCCGGGTCCTCAAGGTACTTGGCCTTCCGCCCCGGGTCGTGCCTCCAGGTGGTCTCCTCGTGCTGGCGGCGGGCATAGACCGTGTCGTAGTACACGGCGCCCTCCAGGCCCTCGACCACGGCCGTCCCGGAGCGCTCCAAGACGCCCTCCTCGTGGGGGACCTGCTTCCGGGACTCCCCGAGCAGGTGCTCCATCGCCTGGCCGAGGCCCTTCTCGGCGCCCGCGCGCCCGGCCGCGATGGCACGGGCCGCGTCGAACTTCACGGACACGTTGCTCATGTGAGGGACACCTCCAGGTGGGACGGGACGGGCATCTGGCGGCCGTCGTGCCGGTCGGCGCGGATCACGGTCGGCATGGTGCCGTCGGGGAGCGTGACACGGCTGCCCGTGGCGAAGTGCTGGGCGACGTCGAGGCGCACCCGCAAGGTGGTCTCGCTGATGACCTCGTCGCCCTCCGTGTCGCGGATCCTGCGGCGCTTCGCGTCCATCAGGGCCCGGACGGTGACCGGTGCCCCGTACACGGACCCGTGCGCGCCCGACCCGAGGTGAGGCTCGACGGTGATGTCCCACCCCATCTTGCGGAGCAGCGCCCCGGGGATCGTGCCGGGCATCAGCACCACCCCACAGGGCCAGTGCGCGGAGCGTGCCCCGTCAGACCGGCCTGCTGGAGGGTCAGGTACGCCTGCTCCGGAAGGCCTGCGCGAGCCGCGGCGCGCGCGGACGCGGAGGAGGACCCGCTCGACGCGGACCCCCCGCCACGGCCCCCCAGGGAGATGGACCCGGCGGTCACCGACGTCCACGAGCGCGGGTCACCGAGGTCGCCCTCCTGCTCCCCGCCGTTCATGCCGTTGTCGTCCCACCAGGCGCACAGCTCCAGCGTCGCCTCGCGGAGGGCCGCGGCGGTGTCGGGGTTGGTGGGGTCGTAGATGGCGGAGAGGAGTGCGGAGCGGATGCGCCGGGTGGCCCGGGTGAGCATCCGCTCCGCGCCGTCCGGGGTGTGCCCGAGGAACGCCTCCAGTTCCTCCGGGGTGGCGTAGTTGGCCACGGCTCACCCCCCGCCGTTGTCGCCCTTGGGCTTGTCGTCGGCCGGGGCCGTGGCGGGCGGGGCCTCGACCAGGTGCCAGCCGTCCGCCCGCTTGTGCTCCTCGCGGTCCTGGTGCAGGAGACCGAGGCGGGTGTCCTCGAAGGACCCCCGGACGGTCTGCACGCGCTCGACGGCGCGCCCGCCCTTGCGGTGCTCGTACAGCGGCATCAGGCGTCGCCCCCGTCCTTGGGCGCGTAGCGCTCGACCAGGGCGTCGCGGGTGGCCGCGTCGGCGTCCTCCTCGGACATGCCCTGGCCGATGGCGTAGGCCTTCCACGCCTCCTTGGACGCGGACTTGACCGGGCGTGCGGGGACCTCCTCGTCGCCCTGGCCGCTGCCGTCGTCCTCCTGCTCGATGGCCTCCACGGTGTACCCGTGGCGGCGGCAGTACGCGACGACGCCCTCGTGGTCGGTCTCCGTCCGGCCGTCGATGAACGGCACGGGCCCGATCTTGCCCATGAAGGGCTGACCGGCGGTGATGCGGTACATGGTTCGCATGGTGAGGTTCTCCTACTGGACCTTGATGTTGCGCCACACGGCGGCCGCCTTGGTGGCCTTGAGCGCCACGGACACCGGGCCGAGTTCGACCTCGCCCTTCTTCACGGCGCCCGCGCTGGAGAAGTCCGGGAGCCAGGTCCGCACGAGCTGTCCGTCGGTCGTGGTCACGCCGTGGAAACCGTCGATCCCGACGCGGTAGGCGTAGAGGTCGGTGAGGCCGGTCTCGGCGATGCCGCCGATGGTGCGGCCCTCGATCGGGATGATGGCGGTGGTGCTGCCCGCGCGTTCCCCGGGGTTGGCGAAGGTGGTGCCGCCGTAGGACTCGCGCATGATCGGGCGGCCGTTCTGGCCGATGAGGTCCTCGACGGGGTCCTTGACGTACTGGCCGGACCGGCGGACGATCGCGCGGAACTTCGCGATGGCCTTCGTGTTGCCCAGCACGATGGTCGGGGTGCCGTCGAGCAGGTCGAAGAACTCGTCGAGCGCGTCGAGGGCCTTGTGGGCGGCGCGGGTGTCGGTGTCCAGGTCGGTCCAGTCGGTGACCGCGCCGACCTGGTATTCGGTCGAACTCCCCACGAGCGCCTTGTCCAGGCCGTCGAAGCCCTGGGCGTCGTCGGCGCCGCCGCCCGCGGTGTCGCCGTTGATCACGGCGTCCTGGAATCGGGTCTGCGCGGCCTTGATCTTCTGGGCCATGTTCAGGGACACGGCGCCGGACGCGGCGGCGCCCACGCGGGCGAGCACCCGGTCGACCTCGAACGCGCCACCCAGAGGCACGAGTTCGGTGCTGTACTTCTGGGTCGTGACGTTCTGCGGGGTGTACTCGGTGTTGTACGCGCGGAACGCCGCGGTCGGCTGGGAGACGAGTCGCCGGTAGGCGTACTCCAGGGTGGCGCCGCCCCCGGAGGGGTTGACGGCGTCGTCGAAGATGAGCGTGTCCAGGATGACGGAGCCCTTGCGGAACTCGTCGATCACGGTCGTGTCCAGGTCTTCCTGGGCGTTGTTCTTGGCTTCGTCGAGGGTGACGGCCATGGGCTATGCCTTTCTGGTCAGGTGCGCCGGGGGCCGCTGGTCATGCGGGCGGCGACGGCGTCTTGGAGGGTGCGGGGCCGGTTGGGTGCGCCGGGCCTGCCGGTGCCGTCGGATCCGCCGCGGGGTGAGGTGCCCGGCGCCTGGCCGGTGGCGTAGTGCGGGTGGTCGGCGACCGCCTTCTTGATGGCGTCGCCGAGCTTGGTGGAGTAGTCCGCCGCGCCCGGGTCGAGCTTGGCCACCTTCGCCATGAAGCTCATGGAGTCGGTGAGCGCGGTCGGGTTCGCGCCGTGCTTGCCCGCGTGCTCGAAGATGGCGATCTTCGTGTTCGCGGTGCGGAGCTGTTCGGCGGTGTCGTCGGCCGGTGCCTGCCCGGTCTGCTGCCCCTGCTGCTGGGGCTGCTGGTTCTGCTGCTGGCCGGGCGCCTGGCCCTGGCCGTTCTGCTGCCCGCCCTGCTTGCCCTTGAGGGTGGCGATCTCCGATCGGAGGTTGTCCACCAGGCGCTGGAGGCGGGCGGGGTCGAGCGGCTGCCCGTCGGGGCCGACCGGCGGGGCCTGCCCGCCCTGCTGCCCCTGCTGGTTGCCGTCGTTCTGCTGGCCCTGCCCCTGCTGCTGGCCCTGGCCGTCGCCGCCGGCGCCCTGCTGCCCGGCGCCTGCCTGGCCGCCCTGGCCGTCGCCGCCGGACCCGGTCTCGTCGCCTCCGAGCACGGGCCACACGGGGCGGCCGGAGGGGAGGATGCCGAGCGCGTACAGGCCGGTGCGCGGGTGGCGGGGGAGGGTGGTCGTGGTGGTCATGGTGGGTGCCCTCCTGGGGCTGTGGTGGGTCCGGCCGCCTGGGCTGGACATGGCGACGGCCCCGGGCGGTGTGCACGGGGCCGAAGAAACTTCGTTGCGCTAGTTGACAAGGTTTGTGGGCATGCGTATCTTCGTTGTTGTTCGCAACAACGTTTTCAGGGAGACGCGATGACCGGCCAGACCCCCCTCTTCGACGACATGGACCTCTTCGGCTACGAGCAGGCCGACATCACCGAAGCCATCACCGAGACCGAGGCTGAGCAGCGCGCCGAGATCGAGCGCGACGCGGAGGGCATCCGCACGATGATCACCGCCACCCTCCCGGCCGGGGCCGCCGACCGTTGGGCCGCTACCCTCGGGGGCGCCGTCGAGCCGGTTGCCGATGACCAGGACGAGGAGCCGGGCCCGTGGGGCGTGTTCGAGGAGGGACTGTGCATCGCGGCCGTCGACTCCCGCGCGGTCGCTGACCAGCTCGCTGCCGAAGCGATCGCGGCCGACGACGGCGACTCTGAGGTGGTCGTTCTCCCGCTGTGCGTGGAGCACCGGGACGAGGAGCAGCCGCGCGGCACCTGCGAGGAGTGCGCCGCCGACGGCGAGGACCAGGACGACGAGGACCGCGAGATCCCGTCCCTGCAAGAGCTGTTCGGCAAGAACCGCCCCGAGGGCGCCACTGTCCACGCCTACGACGTGCCGTGCGGCGAGACCGGCGGCGTGCACCACGACTGGAATGACTCCGAGGTCAACTGCGAGGAGTGCCTTCGGATCATCCGCCCCGAGCGGTACGAGGAGGACAGTGCCGACGTCGACCAGGACGACGCCGAGGTTGACCTCGACGCGCTTCAGATGACTCCGATGGTCCGCCGGATGGTGGTCGACCTGGACAGCCGCAGCTGGCACTACCAGACCCGCAAGGGCGCGCTCGACAAGGGGCTCGTGACCGACATCAAGGCGACCGCGCTCACCGAATTCGGCGAGCAGGTGCGCGCCGCCCTCCTCGCGGAGTAACCACACCCTCAGCCCCGGCCAACCGGCCGGGGCCCCGTCATGTCAGGAGACGCGATCATGGACACCATGAGCAGAGCAGACAGATACCCGGGCCTTCCCCGCTACCTGGGCCCGGCCGACCTGGGCAGGAAGCTCGGGGTGACCACGGCCGCTATCGGCGTGTGGCTGGACAGGTACCCGCCCGGGTCGGACTCCCCAGCACCGGCCCCGGACGTCGCCGTGGGCGGCACGCTCGGATGGCGGGAGGAGCGCCTGCCCGAGTGGGAAGCGTGGCGGAAGCAGCGGCCCGGCCAGGGGGCCGGGGGCGGGCGTCCGCGCCGTCAGCCGGAGTAGTCGACCGGGGTCGGCGTCACCGACGCGTACCCCCGCATCCACGCCACGAAGGCGTTCCGGGTGCGGGGGTCCTCTGCGTTCGGGTCGTGCGGGCACGTGGAGCGGAGCGCCCCCTCGCGGGCGGCCGCGGCCCCGGCGGCGTGCGCGTCGAGGAGGTCGGTCGTGAAGCTCACCGTGTGCCTCCTCAGCGGTTGTAGTCGCGGCCCGGGTCGCCAGTCTGCCGCCCCTGCTCGATCCCGTCAACGAACTCCTGGAAGGTCGTGCGCCCGTGGGCGTCCCACCAGGCACGAAGCTCCTCGGACGCGTACCTCTCGGCGCGCGACCTCGGGCCGCTGAACAGGCTCATGGGGTCGATCCCCGCGGCCTCCCCTTCCGCATTGAGCATGACGCCGCGGAGTTCGGTCTCCGCGGCCACGTAGACGCGCTCGATGTGGAGGCGGTACTGCTCGCGCGCCAGCTGGGTGAAGGACCGCCGGTCGCTCTCCCCGGCGCGCTGCTGGCGGGTGAACTCCTGCCGCCTGACCGCCTCGGGCGACGTCCCGAGGACTTCGGCCATGGCCTCCTCGAAGGGCACACCGGCCGTGAGGAGTTCGTCGAGGCGCGCGTGCTGTGCGGCCTCCCGCTCCTCGCGTGCGCGCCGGCGCTCCTCGCGCTGGCGCGCGTTGCGGTCGCGGCGGTCCATCTCGTCGCGGAGCTGCACCAGACGGGCGGACTCGTAGTCGCCCTCGCGGATGCGGTCGGCGACGCGCGCCTCCAGGTCCTCATCCGACAGGGCGCGGAGTTCGTCCCGGTCGAGCTGGCCGAGTTCGGCCTGCCCGGGGGTGATGCCCCACGCCTGGTCGGCGGCGGCCTGCTGCTCGGGGTTGGCGGAGGACCTCGGGGCGACGACGGTCTCGCCGTCCAACGTGGTCGCGGTGTTCGGCTCCAGCGGGGTCGCCGGGTCCCAACCCTGCCCGGCCCGGTCGACGTTGCGGCGGGTGTTGCCTCCGCCGATCTGCTCCCGGTAGCTGAGCCGCTTGAGGCCGGGGTTGACGGCCAGGTGCTTCCGCATCTCAGCCTGCCACGCACGGACCTTCCTGCTGGTCCGCTGCTTCGCCTCGTCGGTGAAGCTCGCGGCCTGCTTCTCTTTCCACTTCCGGATGTTCCGCTCAATCGCGCGCTGGCGCATGCGCGCCTCGTAGCCCTTCGGGTCGGGCTTGCCCTCGGGCACGCGGGTCACGCCCGGCAGGTACGCGGACATGCTGTGCCTACAGTTCGGGTGCCACAACCCTCGGGCTCTGGCCTCGGGCACCGACCCGGCGACGTCCACCGTCAGCCAGACGTCATCCTCCAGCGCGTGCTCCACACGCAGCGGCCCGGACGGCCCGGACACCCTGTGCAGGATGCGGCCCTCCCACGGCCTACAGAGTTCGCATTCCTGGGCGTGATCGGAGATCCACACGAGGTCGATGTCGAGCGTCGCGAGCCGGTCATCCTGGCCGGTGACAGCGGCGCGCGCGGACGCGGTCCGCATGGCCATCTCCGTGTACGAGGACAGCCGCCAGCGGCGGCCGGACCGGTCGGTGAAGCCGAAGACTCCCCGGTCGACGAGCGCAGCCCATGCGGCTTGTGTGGCCTCCCGGCGCGACTGGCCCCCGGCCAGCATCCGAGCAGCGCCCCCGGCCACGGCGGACCGGTACGCGTCGAGCGCCTGGCGGAGCACGTTCGCGACGACGGCGCCGACGTCGCGCACGAGGGAGGCGGCGAGCGCTTCGATCGCGCCCGACTGCGGCACCTGCGCACGGGCGGCCGCCGCGCGGGACCCCAGCGGGGAGCGCGGCCACCACGCGGCGGGGATGTCCACCAGGGCGGACCGCGACCCGAGCTGCCACGCGCGGGCGAGACCCTCCCGGAGGGCCCGGGAGCCGTCGACGCGTAGCCGCTGCTGGATGGCGCGGACGCTGTCCGACAGCGCGCCGACCGACTCCAGCCGGGCCTCCCCCGCGCGCGCCGTGGACGCGCCCGGGTACCTGTCCAGGTGCCGAGACACCTGCCGGTAGAGCGCCAGCTCTCCCTCGCGGTAGATGGCGCCCACCTGGGCGGTGATTTCCTCGATGTCGTCGGGGTCCACACCAGGCACGCGCGGTCACCCCTCTCGGGTCACTCGCCGTCGTCGGACCCTTCGGGCGGGGCCCCGTCGTCGAGCTGGTTCCCGGCGAGACCCTCGGACGCGGACATCCACGGGTCGGCGGCGGTGACGGCCGACCGTTCCTTCTCGATGCGGTCCGCCTCCTCCTGCACTTCGGTGTCGGTCCACTCGGGGTGCTGGCGCTTCACGACCAGCCACGTGCTGATGGCCTCCGCGGCGCGGAGCATCTGAATGGACCGGGCCTCGGACTCCCGGGACGGGCGTTCGGCCGGGGCCATCTCGACCGTGGGCGGGGTGCTGGCGTCCACGCCCGTGTTGAACTGGGCGGCGTCGAGGGCAAGCCACGACTGCGCGATGCGGCGGAGCGCGGTCTTGACGTACATGCCCTTGCGCTCCGTGGTCGTCATGCTCGACTCTTTGCGGTCGACGACCTCCGTCGCGGTGCGCTCTCCGACCTCCGCCAGCCCGAACGTGCTGGGGCTGTAGCCGCAGCTCCTCGCGATCGTGGCCAGCAGGTCGTCCTTGGTCGCCCGGTGCTCCTCCGTGCGGATCTGGAACTGGGAGACGGTGATGCCGAACCCGCTTGCGGACGGGTCGAGTTCCAGCTCGTCGTACACCTCGCGCTCCATGTCGAAGTGCGAGCCCTGCCCCTCCCCGAGGGAGGTGAGCGCGCCGCGGGGAACGGCGATCCTCCCCTTGCCGAGTCGGATGTCGCGCATCCAGCTGGTCATGGTCTGGTCGATGGCGTCCATCTCGTCCCAGACGGGGGCGGCGTAGTCGGACCGGCCGTGGTAGCCGCGGTGGCGGCGGTTGGGGCGGATGTTGGGGATGTGCGTCGCGGTGAGGTACGGGATGCCGGTGAGCTGGCGGTTGGTGCCGGGCTCGACCAGGGCGTCGATGTGCGCGGCGTCCTCGTGCTGGCCGAAGGGGATGAGCTCCCCGAGGTTCGCGGACGTGCCTTCGTACAGGCCGTAGTCGATCAGGCCGACGCCCTGCTCGACGGCGTGGCGCTCCAGCAGGCGCACGACGGTGTCGCCGGTGCGCTCCAGCTCCCGCCAGAACGTGACCTCGATCAGGCGCCCGTAGCGGATGGTGGGGATGGCCATGTCCCCGGCCCAGGTGGTGAGGAGCGCCCGGTCGGGGACGGCCTCCCGGTCCCACACCGTGGCGAGGTAGGAGTCCCCGAGGGCGGCGCACTGCTCCAGGCTTTCGATGAGGCGCATGTGGAGGCCGCCGTCTTCCGCCAGCTGGTCGAATCGGGTCTGTGCGGCGGTGTTCTCGAACCGGATCGTGGGGGCTTCGGAGGCCAGCAGCCCGGCGGACGCGGACGCGATGTCGCCGGCCACCGGGACGTGCACGCGGCGCTCGGGTTCGTCGAGGGGGCGGCCCTGTGCCCAGAGGTAGGACTGGACGGAGGGCCGGTCGCGTTCGCGTTGCACGAGCCGGCCGTAGTGCTCGGCGAGGGCGTGTTTGTCGCCGACGTACCAGACGTCGGCCTGGCGCATGTCGTCGTAGATGGGGAGCATCTTGGGCGGCGGCCAGGGGGTGTCTTCGGCGGGGAGCGGCACGGGTCACCTCCCCCCGGTGGTCAGGTCGCGCAGGCGCGCGTACTTCTCGTCAGTGGTGTGGCCGTCCCAGCGTGCGAGCGGGTCATCTGCGGCCACGACGGGCACGTGTGCGAACAGGTCGAGGTCGGCCGGTGCGATGTGCCACGTGAGCTGACCGGCGGGCGTGTGCACGGTGAGGACGGGCCACTCGGGTTCGTCGGGGTCGGAGTAGGACAGGACCGACGGGTAGTCCGGGCGGGCGGCGAAGTGCGCGACGAGGTGCGCGCGCTCGCGGTAGACGTCCATGCGCGGGGTCACCTCCCCTCGGTGGTGTCGGGCTGGAGGAGGTACCGGGCCTCGACGGACTCGGGCGGGACGTCGAACCGGCAGCCGGTGCAGAACGTGACGGGCTTCTGGTGGGTGCCTTCGTTCAGGGTTCCGCAGCAGCAGCGCCACACGGGGGCGGCCTCAGGGGCGGCCACGGCGTCACCTCCTGGCGGTCTGGGGCGGCTTGTCGCCTGGCAGCAGGACCGCGGCCGCGGGGGCGGTGACGCGGATGGTGTGCGGGGAGTGGCCGCTGGCGCGCCAGCAGGCGAGCGGGTCGGCGCACGTGTAGGCGGCGGCTCCGCCGGTGGCGTGGATGCGGGTGATGATGTCGGCGGCGTCGGGCAGGGTGCCGTCCCACGCCTTCGTCCTGGGCGTGAGGGTGGTCGGCTTCCGGCGCGCACGTCGGGGCCGGGGCTTGGGCTTCTCCTCGCCCTGGGCCTGGTCACGGTTGGCGGCGATGCGGGCCCGGTCCCGGACGCGCTCGAAGGCGTCGACCTGGTCGCTGGCCATCCGGGTCATGGCGGCCTTCCGGATGAGCCTCTCGGCGTGCGCGGCGGCGCGGTCGGGGCAGGTGTGCACGCCGTGGGGGACGGCCCGGGTGGTGTGCGCCTCGGTGACGTCGTACACGGTCGGGCGGCCGGGGCGGATGTGTGCGGGGAGCGTGCGCTCCCGGACGACGTACCTCATGAGCCGTCGACGGGGAGTTCAGCGCGGACCGCGCAGTCCTTCGCCTCCAGGACCTTCCGGAGCGCGGTCGTGGTCTCGGCGCCCGGGGGGAGCGCGTGGTGGATCCAGTGCGCCAGGTCGGCGAAGCGCGCGGAGACGTCCTGGAGGTGCTCGGGGAGGTGGTCGTAGCGGAAGAACCGGAGCATGTCGTTCGTCGGGGACGGGACGTGCTCGGGGTGGTCGGTCGTGGCCATGGTCGGGTGCCTCCTCAGGCGGCGAGATCGAGAACAGGAAGTCGGAGGGTCGGCCTCCACAGCCACGCGGAGCTGTGCAGCCCGTAGCGCAAGGCGTCGGCGCTGTGGTCGTCGACCTTGATGGGGCGGTCTTCGCCCTTCTCGGCGGCCTTGTCGTCCCAGCTGTAGCCCGGGAGTTCGTTGATCAAGCCGGTGCAGGACCGGTGGATGCGGAGCCGGTCGAGGGCGAACAGGCTGGAGACGGTGCGGATGCCGTCGAGGACCTCGTTCGCGGCGTTGGCCACGCCGGGCACCTGGTCGTTCCACAGCTGCGTGGAGAACGACGCGGCGCTGGGGTCGATGTAGATCTTCTCCGGGCGGATGCCTCGCGCCTGGGCGTGGTCGGCGCCGGTGATCTCGCCCGGCCGGGGGATCTTGCGGAGCCAGTCCTGGACGGCCTTCGAGTACTCCGCGTCGGTCAGCTTCCGGCTGAGCTTGCTGGCGTGCCGGTACTCCGACGTGACGTACAGGCGGCGGTCGCGCCCGATGCCGATCGCGACCGCGGCGAACGGGTTCGTCGTCCCGTAGTCCACGCCCACCGACAGCCACCTGGTGATCTCGGGCATGCGATCGACGACGTGCACGGTCTCGTCGAACGCGTCGTAGATGGCGCCCGCGGCGAGACACCACTCGCCGTTGATGAAGCGGCGGCGCCACAGCCCGACGTACTGGCGTTGGAGGAGGTCGACGTATTCGGCGGTCAGGGACGGGTTGTCGTGCAGGGTGCTGTTCCACACGCGCATGCCGACCTCGTCCGCGCGGAGGATGAACTCCTGTCGGAGCCAGTGCGCGGGCCCGTCGGGGTTGGTCGTGGCCAGCAGGCGCGCGTTCGGAACGCGCAACCGGGACAGCAGCATCTTCCAGAACGCGGACGGGACGAGGGTCGCCTCGTCGACGTAGGCGAGACCGATGGTCGCGCCGCGGATCCTGCCTTCGGCCTTGACGTCCGTCGCGCCGACCAGGTGCACGGTCTTGCCGAGGATGACGGCGGTGGAGGCGCCCGGCGTGTAGTGCACGAACTTCGCGGCCGGGCCGAACAGGTCGGCCCTCTGGAGGGTGCCGATGACGTTGCGTTCGATCGTCGCGAGGCTCTTGCCCACGATCACGACCAGGCCGCCGGCGGGGGCGCGGGACAGCAGGATCAGGAACGCCAGCAGGGACGTGACGGTCTTGCCGCTCGACACGGCCCCGGACCACAGGCCGATCTGCGGGGTGGTGAGCGCCCCGGCGATCGTGCGGAGCTGGGCGGGCGACATGGTGTCACGCAGCCGGTCAAGGTTCACCGTCGCCCCCCTCGGTGGTGGGCACCTCCCCGGCCTGCTCGGGCGCGGACGGGGAGTCGACGTGGTCGGCCACGGAGAGCAGGGCGTCGCCGAGCTTCCCGAGCATGGACGCGACGTCTTCGGCGCCGTCGCGGGCGTCGAGCTTTTCGAGGCGGACGGCCTTCTCAGTGGCGGCCCCAACGGAGGCGATCAGAGCGTTGATGTCGCGGGGCGGCAACCGGTCGTGCTTGTAGCGGACGGCCTTCCCGGCGCTGACTTCGACGAGCTTGTGCTCGGGGGCTTCGAGGCGGTCGAGGATGTGCTCCGCCTGGCCGTAGAGGCGCTCGACGATGGCGGCCCGTCGGGCGGCGGCGTCGATCTGCTTCGCCTTCGTGGCTTCGGCGGTGCGGGTGCGGTCGAAGGTGAGCCCGAGGTGGTTGGTGATCTTCGAGAGCGTCGAGTCGGCGCACCCGATGTGTTCGGCGATGGCGTTGCGGCCGAGGCCTTGGGCGTGGAGCTGGCGGACGCGGGCTTCGACGTCGGGGTTGCCGAAGAACTTGCGGGGGGCGGCCACGCGGGGTCACCTCCCCGCGGGTGTGGTGGGGTCACATGGTGGGCTCCGTGGTGGGGCGGACATGTCGAAGGCCCCGCGGGCGCTGGGGGACTCGGTTAACCAGCGTCGCGGGGCCTTGGGCACACGTGTTGTGCTGCAAATGAGTGTGACAGCCACCAGTGACATAACAGGTGGTCCGGGGCGTCTGTGCAGGTCAGGGGACGCGTCGGCCCCGGTGATCGCGGGGTACGGTCTGTGCCGCTTCGGCCATGACGCTGGCTCCGGCGACCGCGAGGAGAGCGGCGGGGATGGCGGCGAGGGACCGCCAGTCGCCGGTGGGCCAGCCGGTCCACGCGAGGTAGCCGAACACGACGGCGAGGAGGGCGCCGGCGAGGATGCCGCGCGGGTGCGGGCGGGCGGTGCGGTCGGTCATCAGGATGCGTCCTTCGCGGTCGTGGTGGTGGGGTTGAGCAGGGCGCGGATGTCGCCCACGCGGTACTGGGGCCGCCCGAGGGGGTCGACCCAGCGGGGGGTGAGCTTGGGGGCGGCGCGCTTGCGGCCGCGGCGGCTGCCCCACTGGCGGATGCGGGCGGCGGTGACGGGCTCTCCGAGGGTGGTGAGGGCGCGGGCCGCGTCGGCGGCGGACATGAGCACCTCGTCGATGTCGCTGCGGGCGCGCTGGCGCCACGCGGCGACGTCGACCAGCCCGTCGCATTCGGGTTCGTGGCAGCGCGCTGTGGCGGCTCCCTCGCGGGCGTAGACGGGGTTCCCGCAGTCGGGGCAGAGCCCGGCGAGGACGCTGCCGGGGGTGTCTCCTCGGTGGAGGTGGTCGCGGGCTGCGGTGACGGCGGCGGTGATCTCGTCGACGGCGGCCCCGCCCTCGACGTGGTGGCGGACGCGCTCCAGCTGTGCGGCCAGGTGGGCGACGAGGCGGCTGTCGGCGGGGGCCTGCCCGAGGAGGTCACCGGCCAACACCAGACACCAGGTGCGCAGGGTGGACGTGAGGGCGTCGCGGACGAGGGACGCGGCGGGGTCGTAGGGGAGCGGGCGCTCGACGGAGCGTCCGCCGACACGCTGGCCGGTGCGGGACTGGCGGGTGAGGTCGACGTCCAACTCGGCCAGGAGGTCGGGCGCGTCGGTGAGGGCGACGGTGAGGCGGTGTGTGCACGTGGAGCAGACCCAGGCGTCGGCCACGATGCGGTCGCAGTCGGGGACGCGGCAGGTGCCGCCCGGGGTGGTCAACGGGAACCCTCCAGTTCCTTGTGGGTGCGGGTGAGCGTCTCGGACACGGCCAGTTCAGCCATGGCCCGGGCGGTCTCGTAGTCGATGCCTTCGAAGGTCTCGCGGGTGCGGGGGAGCGCGCGGGCGCCGCGTAGCTCGATGCGGTGGATCAGCTCTGTCTCGGCGTCAACGGAGTCCTCGACCTGAGCGGAGATCCAGGCGTCGAGCAGGGTCACGCGGAACATGGCGGCGTTGGCGGCGTGCTGTTGGAGGCGCGTCTCCGGGTTCTTCGCACGGCCGATCTTGATGTCGCCGGTGGAGAGGCGGGCGACGTAGAGGAACCCGGGGGTGGTGCGTCGGCTGGCGCGAAGATGGTGGGGAAGGTGCGCGCGGGAGGGCATGGGCCCCCTTTCAGGTCTGGGTGGGGCGGGTCGGTGTGGTCTTCTGGGCGCGCGTGATGCGCGAGGCGCGGCGGGCGACCGAGCGCCTACTTCGCCCATGGGTTGGTGGGGTTGAACCCGCTGGGAAGGGCCTCGGTCCACGGCCACTCGCCGCCGGACTCCAGCTCTTCGGGCCACTCCCTCTCGTCACGGTCGCCGCGCCAGGACACGAACTCGACGCGACGGCCTCGGCCGCTGCTGTGCTTGGAGCTGGAGGGGCGGATGCCGTACCCGAACTCGGGCCAACCGAGGAGGGCGCTGCTGCCGCGGGGGCGGAGGTCGCGTTTGCCGCCGACGCCGGTCATGGCGTGCCCGGCGTGCGCTTCGAGGAGCAGGCAGCAGCCGCGGGCCCTGATCAGGTTGAGGGCGGCCAGGATGGGGGCGACCTCGTCGTCGGAGTTGAGGGCGCGGGGTGCGAGCCGGTACAGGGGGCCCATGGCGACCATGTCGGGCTTGAGCACGGCCACCCTTCGCAGGAGCCAGGACACGTCGCGGTCGTTGGCCAGGTCGAGGCCCTCGGGGCGCACCTCGATCCACAGGTTGGTGTCGGTGACGTCGGATCCGATGGTTTGGGTCTTGAGCCACAGCGGCCGGAGCGCCCGGCGGGCCTGGGTGGCGGAGTTCTCGACGTCAACGATGAGGACGCGCCGGGGTGGGATGGGGGCACTGGTGAACGGGTGGATTCCGGCGGCGACGGTGACGGCGAGTTGGCGGAACAGGGTGGTCTTGCCCAACCCCTCGTGCCCGGTGAGGATGAGTCGGTCGCCGCGCTCCAGTAGCCCGGGGATGATCCAGTCGTAGGGGTCTTCGGGCACGGCGAGGAACTCCTCGATGGTCTGGGTGGTCAGGTCCTCCCCGGCCTCGAAGTCGCGGACGGCTTCCAGCTCTTGGATGGCGCGTTCGGCGAGTCCGGCGACGTGGCCGAGGGCGTCGTCGGTGCTGACGGTGGCGGCGGCCTGTTCTGCGATGGTTCGTCCGGCGGTGTGGAGGCGGCGGCGGACGGCGATGGCGCGGATGGTGTGGGCGTAGTGTCCGGCGGCTGCGGGGACGGGGCAGGCGTCGGGGAGGCCGGTGAGGTAGGTGAGGCCTCCGGCGCCGGTGACGCCGGGGTCGGTCTTGACGAGTTCCCAGACGCGGAGGATGTCGGTGTCGCCGTCGCGGCGGCGGATGGTCTGGATGGCGGTGTAGATGGTCTGGTGGGGGCCGCTGAGGTCGCCGGGGGTGAGCATGCTGCTCACGGTGGTGGCGGCGGCCTCGGAGAGGAGCATGGCGCCGAGGACGGCCCTCTCCGTGTCGTAGTCGGGTGCGGGGGCGGCGGTCACTGGCGGTACATCCATTCGTCCCGGGGGCTGATGCGCGGGGCGGCGGGGGCCATTTCGGTGAGGACGTCGGTGAGGGTGCCGCGGGCAGCCATGGACCGGACGTAGGCGGACAGGGAGCGGGGCTGGTGGCGGTCGCGGATGTGGTCGAGCATCTGGGCGGCCTGGTCGTCGGTGGCACCGGTGGTTTCGCGGACCAAGTTCAGGAGGTTCCCCCCGTCCCCGTCGGGGGACGAGTCGGCGGGGTCTGTGCCTGTGGGGGTAGGGGGAGGGTGTTCCGTAGGAACACCGGGTCGGGTCGGGTCGGGTCGGGGTCCGCGAACACCACCCGAACCTTCGGCGTTCGTTCCGCCGTTGTTCGGGCGAACATTTTGCGAACGGCGGCGCTTCATCCGCTGGCGGGCAGCCTCCCGTTCGGCCTCGACCTCCTCGCGGCTGGGGTTGTAGTCGAGGTAGTCATGGATGACGTAATCGCCGGTGGGGACGGGTGCGCACCGGGGGCAGTCGTGGCCGGTGGTGTGCCAGAGTCCGGCGTTGACGAGGGCGCGGGCTTGGGCGGCGGACCCGTACATTCGGGCGACCGCTTTGGGAATCGCACCGTCCGTGTTGTGATCGGCCGCGTAAGAACCGGATCGTGCCCAAAGTCCAAACGCAGATGAACCTGCGTCGATCACTTTTGGGTGAGAGTGCGCTCTGTCGTCGACCTTGAACCAGGCCATCAGGTGTCCGTTCCGGTGGTGCGGTGGGCGGGTGTGTGTGGGGCCCGGGGCCGGGCGGGCGGCCCCGGGTGGCGCTGCTGGTCTTGCCGGAACCGACGTCGTCGGCGACGGCCGATCAGACGTCGTCGAGGGTGAGCTGCTCGTCGTCGTCTCCGGCGGGGCCGCGGCCGAGGAGGGTGTCGAGGCCGTCAGCGAGGCGCTCCATCTCCCGCCACATCTCGTCGGCGCTCAGCCGGGACGTGGTGGCGGTGCGGGCGGCCTTCGCCCACTGGTCGATCCCGGCGCGCAGGCGGGCGGCCGCGATGTGGGAAACGAGGCCTCCAGCGGTCTGGAGGGTCTGCTTGGCCAGGCGGATGTCGCCGTCCTCGGTGATGGTGCCGGTGGCCGTGCGCGCCAGGAAGAGCGCCCGCTCAACCTCGCGGACGGTCTCGGACTGGTCGGCGTCGGGGATCTCCGCAGTGATCATGCGGAACTTCGCGACGGGTTCCTTGTCCTCTCCGGCGGAGGGCTCTCGGCGGTCGACGAGGCGGATGACGCCGACGACGGGGACTTCCGCGATCTTGCGGGCGCGGGCCTTGGCCATGAGGGCGCCGAGGTAGGGGGCGAGGGCGTCGGAGAAGTGGGCGGTGACGCTGCTGTCGAAGGTGGGCTTGGTCATGCGGCGGTGCTCTCTTCCGGGGTGGTGGTCTGCTGGCGGAGGTGTTGTTCGTAGCGCCATCCGGTGCGGGTGGTGACGCCGAGGCGGGCGACGGCTTCGCGGAGGGAGAGCCCCCATGAGCGCAGCTCGACGTAGTCCTCCAGGCGGGCGCGCATCGCGGCCTGCTTGCCCTGCACCATCTGGCGTGCGGCGGCCTGGCGGCGCTCCAGGCTCATGGGGTGCGACGGGTAGTCGGTGAGGCGTCCGGCGCGGAGGGCGCGGTCGTAGCAGTCGGGGAGGAGGCCGCGGGCTGTGTGGGTGCCGGTGCGTCCGCACCCGCATACGCAGGTGATTTGGTGTTGCCAGCGTGCGCTCATGGGGTGGGGTCTCCCTTCGGGGCGAGGGCGAGGGTGAGGTCGAGGATGTCGGCCAGGGCGTCGACGTCGGACAGCGGCGGCCGGGAGAGCGCGTTCTCCCATCGCCAAAGCGTGTTTTCGGATACGCCGATGCGGTCGGCGGCTTCCTTCTGGGAGAGGCCTCGTTCTTCGCGGGCGGCGCGGAGGCGGACGATGATCGGGTGCGGGTACGTGCGGCTCACAGGAGGGTGACCTCCTGCTCGGGCCAGGCCACTCCGGCCAGGCCGCGCTGCTCGGTGGGGGACAGGCACCAGGTGCCGAGCCAGGCGTGCCCCATACGCGCCATGAGGAGGGCGTCGGCCTCGTCGTCCTTCTTGACCGCGGCGTCGGGATAGAGGGCGCGGGCGGCAGCGATCATGGCGTCCTTCTCCGCCTTCCGGCGGGCGGTGCCCTTGCCGGGGAGGCGGCCCTTCCCGAGGGCGAACAGCTTCACGCTCGTGGACGGGGCTACGGCCAGCGGTACCCCGGCGTGGTCGGCGGCGTCGGCGACCCACCAGCGGAGGGCGGACAGCTCGTCGTGGCCGCGCTGGAGAGCGCGGGAGAACGCGGCGCCTTCCATGACGGCCAGGTCCACGTCGCCGGTGAGGTGGGTGCGGATGGCGTCGCGGACGTAGCGGAGGCGGCGGAGGCCGGTGTATCCGCGGTCGGTGATGTGGTCGGCCCAGCCGAGGGAGGAGCCGATGCCGGTTCGGCGGAGGGACACGTCGAGTCCGATGACGCGGGGTTCGCGGTGGGCGGGGGCCGCCCCCACCAGCACGGTGGGGGCGGCGGTCGGGGTGGTCACGGGGTCGCTCCGAGGCGGGTGAGGGCGCGGTCGACCAGGTCGAGGTGACGGTCGAGGGCGGCGCGGGTGTGCGGGTCGGCGGTACGGGCCCGCCGGTGGAGGAGCTGCTCGTAGGAGGCGCGGAGGCGGACGGCCCGGTCGTAGCGGGTCTCCAGCAGCGCGGCGGGCGCGGGGATGGCGGGGGCGGTCACCGGTCGGCCCTCCTCGGGCGGCCGGTGCGCTTCCACGGCTCCAGGAGGGCGACGACCTGTTCCAGGGCGGCGCGCATCTCCGGGGCGTCGGGGTCGGTCTCGTCGGGTCGGTACTGCTCGACGTAGCCGACGCGTTCCAGGGCGGAGAGGGCGCGCTTCCACACGGTGCGGACTTCGGTGAGTTCGCGGCTGGTGTCGCGGCCACGGTCGGGGCGGGTCATCGGAGCTGCTCCTGGATCTGGGTGGGGGCGGGCTGGAGGGGCCAGTGCGGGGACACGACCGCCTTCGGGTCCTTGCGGCGGAGGTAGCGCTCCAAGGACTTCGCCTGGTCGGCGCGCCACTCCCGCTGGAGGTCGTGAAGCGCGTCCGGGTCCATCCGGCCGATGTGCGGGTACCGCTCCGCGATCACGTAGGCGACCCGGGCGGCGGCCAGGGAATCGGCGGCGGACCCGTGGGCGTCGGCCTCGGACAGCTCGATGCCGTAGTGGGCGGCGACGTCGACGAGCTTCCGGGAGCCCTTCCTGTACCGGTCGAGGCCCTTGTCGAGGACGTGGGCATCGACGACCGGGCGGAGCGCGGCCACGCGGGCGGCGAGGTCGGTGTGGCCGTGGCGGAGGCACTCGCGGTGCAGCAACGAGATGTCGTAGGCGGCGTTGAACGCGACCGTGACGGCGCCCTCCGCCGACCACTCGACGAGGTCTCCGGCGATTTCCCGGACCGCGCTGGCGGCCTGCTGGCCGCGTTCGCGGGCGTGCTCGGTGCTGATGCCGTGGACGGCGGTGGCGCCCTCGGGGATGTCCACCCCGGGGTTGATCAGCCAGCCCGCGTGGACCTTGCTGCCCTTGGCGGGGTCGATGATCCAGCGGGACCACGTAACGATCCGGTCGGATTCGATGTCTACCCCGGTCGTCTCCGCGTCGATGGCGCACAGGACGCCCTTGTGCCAGCTCACTCGGCACCCCCGGCGGGCATGGTCGCGAGGACGCCGTAGTGGTGCTCGACGCTCACGTGCGACAGGACAGTGCCGAGGTTGTCGGCGCGGTCGCGGTGAACGGCGATGGCGCGGAGGGTGCCGTCGCCCTGGTCCTCCCAGACGTCGCCACGGCGGTCCCGGTACCGGGCGGGCGCGGGCGGCGGGGTGGACACGGCGTGCCCGAGAGCGGACGGCTCCAGCGCGCGGGAGTGCGCTTCGAGCAGGGAGGCCTGGGAGGCGGTCAGCTCCTCCAGGGCGTCGAGGCGCTGCTCGACGGCGGTCAGCCGGTCGGCCTGCTCTGCGAGCGTGGGCACTTCGTCCCCGGGCTCGACCATGTCGGCGGCGGGCAGGTCGACCAGGTCCGGGCGGTCCGGGGCGTCGTCGAGTCCGGCCAGGCGCTGCATGTGGGCGAGAGTGGTGTGCACGCCCGGGGTGTCCGGCGAGCTGAGCGCGGACCGGAGCGCCCGGCGCAGCTCGTCACGCTCCCCCTCAGCCCTTTCGGCGCGGGCGCGCAGGGTGTTCGTGCGCCGCTCCATGAGGGCCTTGACCTTCGCGGTGATCCCGTCCGAGATGTCGACCTGGCGGCGCAGCTCTCGGATGAGCTCCTGGCGGCGGCGGGCGCGGGCGGCGGCGGACCGGTACGCCAGCCACATCCGGTCGTGCCGGGCCCGGTCGGCTCCGGCGTCGGTGAGGACCTGGTCGACCTGGTCGATCAGGCGGCGGTACACCTCGGGGCCGTCGTCGGGGCCGTCGCCCTCGGGCAGCAGCGGCAGGGCGCGGATTTCGGCGACGATGGGGCCGGTGTTGCCCCAGGGCTCGACCGCGACGCGGGCGGCCCGGTCGCGCATGGACATGGCGCCCTGTTCGGCGGCGCGCCGCTCGAAGTGCCGGTAGACGGACTCGGGGAGGATCATCTGGTCCGTCTGGCCGTCAGCGTCCAGGACCGCGCGGGCGACCTCGATGGCGGTGTCGCCGGTGGGCTGGTCCACGGACGCGCTGGGCATCTCGGGCGTGGTGATGGTGAGCAGGCCTTCCACGATGTGCAGGCGGTGGAAGTCCGCGTCGGTGTAGGTGTACGGCAGGTCAGTACTCACGTGTGCCTCTCAGGTGTGGGGCTGGGGGCGGGAGGGGCCGCCCCCGGCAGGGGGAGGGAAAGGGACTAGAACGGGACCGCGTCGCCCGTGTCGGCGGCGGGCGCGGGGGCGGAGGCCTTCGCGGCCCTCTTCGGCGGCTTCACCGCGCCCGAAAGCACCCGCGCACCCCACGTCGACAGCTCGTCCACCGACCCCGACGACGGGTGCCTCCCGCCGTGCGCCTTCGCGAACTCCGCCTCCAGGGCCTCCCGGGACCACCCGAGCGGCGACCCATCCACCAGGTCCCGCCACACGTCCGCCGGGGTTTCCTCGACGACCTCCGCGTCGGCCACGCCGTCGTCAACCGGCTCCGAGGCGGGCGCGGCGGCGGCCTCCTGGGCGGCGGTGTGCTGCTGCTCCAGGGCGTCGATCACCCGCCCGGCCTCGTCCACGGTCAGCTCGTTGCGGCTGCCGACCTGGCGGCCGATCACCTCGGACACGTAGGCCAGAGCGGCGTCACGGCCGGAGATCCCGCACTCCCGCATGAGCGCACCCAACTTCCGCGTCTGCGGCTGGGTGATCATCCGCGGGGACTGCTCCGGCGCCGCCTCGTCCACCGAAGCCGGGGCGGGCTCGGGTGCGGCGGGCTGGGCCTGCTGGGCCGCCTCGCGCACCGACGCACCGGGCTGGGCCTGCACACGCGCCACCGGCACGGCCGACACCACGGTCCCGTCCGCGTTGACGTTCGCCCCCAGCTCCTCCGGGGTGTACGACAGCCCGGACAGGGCCTCCTCGCACGCCTCCCGGGCAACCTCCGTGATCGCGCGCGCCTTCAACATGGCCTCGGGGTAGGCCTTCCACACGTGCTTTCCGGCGACTCCGGCCTGTCGGGCGCGGGCCATGTCCCACCGGGATTCGAAGGTGAATTCGGGGTCGTCGGACCGGATGATCTGGGCGATGGCGACGGGTCCGGACTGGGAGCGGTCGACACGGACGCGGAGGCGGTGACCGGCGCGGCGCACCAGCCCGGAAATCAGGTTGGCGGAAGCGGACGGCTTGCCCTCGATGACGTGCACGCCGGTGATCGCGGCCATGGGCGACAGCCCGAGCATCTCGGCGTACTCGATGGCGAACAGCAAATTCGCGGGCTTGTCCTGGTACTGGCGGGGCAGCATGTCCGCGTAGGCGAGCTGCTTGGCGTACTCGATCTTCGCGGGCAGCGCGTCCGGCTGGCGGATAGCGATCTCGGTCATGCGGCTTCGGTCTCCTCGGAGGTAGAGAGCTGGAGGGGGTCGGGCAGGCGGCGCCCGGCGACCACGTAGGGGGTTCCGGTGCCCTTCGCCTGCCGGGTCGCGATCGTGTGCCCGGCGCAGCGGGCGCGCTTCGCGGTGCCCATGGCGTCGGCGACGGCGGTCGTCGCGGCCCGCTCCCGGGCGGCGGCGTCCTTCGCGGTCTGCTTCGCGTCGACGAACTCGGCGGCCAGGGCGACGGGCAGCTCGACGTCTTCGCCGTCGATCTGGGGGTGCAGTCGCTTCACGGCCTCGTAGGTGGCCTTGTGCTCGTCGAGGTCGGGGACTTCGCCGAACACCAGGGAGTCCATGAACGCGTCCGCTTCGGAGATCAGGAACGCGGCGTCGGCGGCGACCTCGTCGTCCCACTCGACGACGTACTCCCGGAACTCCAGGCGGCTGGTGAGCACGGCGACGAACACCGTGCGGGCGCCGGTCACGGCCATCTGCCACACGACTTGGGGCCGGTAGACGGCGGGGATCTCGGCGGTGCCCTCACGGCCCCACTCGGAGTCGTCGGCGGAGGTCTTCACTTCGAGCAGGGCCTCGAGGGACCCCTCCCCCCGGGCTCGTAGCGTCCGGTCGGGTGACGCGAGCATCCACGGGTGGTCGTCGCGCGTCCACGTGTACCCGGGGTGAACGGCGTATTCGGGGTGCTGGTCGGCGAACCACGCGGCGATGGCCGGTTCGAGGTAGTGGCCGCGCGCCTGGATGGCGGTCTGGGGCTCCGGCGGGAGGTTGCCGGACATGAGCTGCCACAGGCTGTACCGCGACTCGTAGCTCGACAGGCCCACGATGGCGGCGACCTTGGACGCGGACATGTAGCCGAGCCACTCGGCCGAGCCGGGCGCGATGGGGTCGATGACGCGGGCTTCACGCACGGGGGTTGTCCTTCCTGATGACGGGGGTGATGGCGACCGGCGCATGCACCCAGCAGCGGCGGCCACGCAGGTACAGGCGGGTCGGGGTGGCGGCGCAGTCGCGGTCGCCGGTGTAGTAGCGGCACGGCAGGTTGAGGGCGGCCTCCAGCCAGTCCGGCGGGGCGGTCTGCTCAGCTATGGGCCACCGCCCTCCGGTGACGCAGCCCAGCGGAGGCCAGACGGCGGCGGGCGGGCGTGTCCAACGGCGAGTCCTGGAAGAGCCGGATCGACATCTGCATGAGGCGGTCGAAGTCGTCGGGCTCACAGCGGGGGAGCGGCGGGTGGTACGCCAGCCGGGGCCGGTGGTCGTCCTCGTCGAGGAGGTCGAGCAGCTCCTCCGTGGACACCACGGGGACCCCAGCCAGCGGGTTCTCCTCACGGCGGGCAATCAGCGCGTGGATGGCGGCGGCCAGCCGCTCCGGGGCGCTCACAGCCGCTCACCCCGCACCCACATGGCGCCCATCTCGTCGTCCCACCGAACGTCTCCGTCGTAGGCCGTGTGGTCGCCGGTGTGGCCGCCCCCGTCGTCGTGCTCGCAGTACATCTCCGGGGATTCCGGTGCGAACGGGTCGGACGTCAGGGACTGGCAGGGGCCCGGTTCGGGCCGGTGGTGGGCGCCGCGCGGTGGGGTGTCGTCGGGGTCCTCGTCGGTGACGACGCGGACGAGCGCCTCCAGGTCCCCATCCGGCGCGGGGACGGCGTTGGTGTACGTGGCGCGCTCCAGCGCAGCCGTAGCGGCGTCGAGCTGGCGGCGGTAGTCGTCCCGCTGGGAGGTGGCCCGGGTGGCGCGGTCCTCCGCGCGCTGGCGGGCCCCGCGCTCCTCACGCAGGTCCTTCGCGAGCCGCACGGCGCGCCGCTTCGTCCGCTTTTTCGCGGCGTCGTCACCGATGACTCCGAGACCGAACCCGAGGAGGATGCACACGGCCGCGCCGATGCTGACGGCCCACACGATCAGGTCGACCATCAGACCTCACCCCCAGCGGCGATCACCAGGGAGCGGATGCGGGCGGACAGCTCGACCGGGGTCTCGTCCTCGTCGCGGTACACCACAGCCCATACGTCCACGCGGACGCCGGAGAGCGTGGTGGACACGGACGCGGTGCCGAGGTCACCGGCGTGCGGCACGGCCACAAGCACGGGCACATCGAGGGCGCGAGACCACGCGGCCACCTGGCCGACGCGGGTGTTGATGTCGTTCGCGGGGGCGTTCCCCCCGAGGGACAGGTAGGGGGTGACCGACCAGTGCAGGCCGGGCAGTTCGGGGTGGGTGGCGGTGAGGGACGCGAGGACGATCGCGGCGCGGGTGGTGCTGGCGCTGGCGCTGTCCTTCGCGGGGATCGGCGGGGCGGTAGTCTGGGACATGAAGGTCTGACCTTTCATTGGGGCCCTCGCGCTGGTCTTGGCGGATTGCGCGGGGGTCTTCGTCATGTGCGGGGTGGTCTCGGGGGCCGGGCGGGTCACGCGGCGGCCTGGAGGGCGGCCAGGGCCTCCGCGCGGTGGCGGACGATCAGCTCCTCCAGCGCGTCCACGGACGGGCCGCCCGGGCGGTGCGCAGCGATCGCGGCCTCACGCGGGGGCATCGAGTCCCTCGCGATGCGCCCGGCGCGGAGAGCGGCGCCAGCAGCGGCAGCGGCCTCGGGCCACGGGGAGAGCGCCATCACTCGCCACCACCCATGTGGGGCACGTGTGTGTTCTGCGTGGGGTCGAGGGTGAGGGAGCCGCGCGGGTACCCGAGGGCGTGGACGACGCGCCGGTAGGTGTCGCGCTTGGGCCAGCAGCGGCGGCCGGAGTGCAGCTTTTTCCAGGTGGAGTAGGACAGTCCGGAACGGTCGGCCAGCTCTCGCAGGGACAGTCCGCTGTCGCGGACTGCCGCGCGGAAGGCGGTGCGGTCCAGGTCCACTCCGACCACGTGTGTGGGTCGTGTGTGTTCCATGGGTGGGACAGTACACCCATGGCTCACACGTGGGCCACACATATGTGTCCGGGGGGACAGGCCGAAAGGGGGTCAGGGCATGCGAAAACCCCTGCGGTGCAGGGGTTTTGAGAGTCTGGAGATAGTCAAGGTCTGGTGAAAAATTTGGCCCAACCCGGCCTATGTGTGTCCCAAGTGTGTCCCGTCTGTACTCTCTTAGGCATGCCTTCCCCAGAGCAATCCCCGGAGCGTGCCCACCTCCGGCACCACATCGAGAAGCGCGTAGAAGACCGCGACATCACCTGGCGCGAGCTGGAGGCCCTGTCCGGCGTCCCCTACGAGACGGTCCGCCGGATCCGTACCAGCGACCGACCCATCACGCGAGACATCCGCGAGAAGCTCGAAGACGGCCTGAGGTGGGAGCGCGGCAGCATCCGCGCCATCCTGTCCGGCGGAGACCCCACCCCCCTCCCCGAGGAGCCTCGCCTGGCCGTCGAGGACCGGGTCCTCGACACCCCCATCGGGCAGGTGTTCTACCAGGCCGTCCGGGACATCGACGCTGACCCCGACCTCACCCCAGAGGAGCGCAAGGAGCTGGAGGCCGCGACTGCGCAGCGGCTCAGTGACGAGATCACCCTGTTCGTGGAGATGAAGCGCGCGCAGATACGCAAACGCCGCCGCGAGAGCGGCGACGCATGACCTTGACCTCTCGTTTACTCCGCTTTGGCCGACCCTGGCCACTTGATACGTAAACCCCACTCCGGGCATTCACCCAACCCCGGAGGGTGCCCACTTTTTGCAGGTCACCCATGGTGAACACGTGTGCGAACGCTCTAATCTGGTCACCCGCGCATCCAACGACGCACGCGCGCATGACGCACAGGAGGCACACGTGGACCCCTGCCCTCCCATCCCCCACCCCCGCCCCGCCGGGCCCTACCCCATCGCCTACACCGTCCTCGGAACCCTCCCCAGCGATGAGCCCGTCCACGTCTACGACCTCCCCGACGACCTCGGGGACGACGCCCCCCGGCACCTCGTCGCGGTCCTGGAGGGAGCCGAGTACCGGTACCTGCGCGCGCCCTACGCCGCTCTCGCCGCGCGCCGCCCCGACGTGGGCCAGATGATCCACGAGGCGTTGTCCATCCGCGGGTGCGACCCGCAGTGGTGGGACCCGGCCGAGCGGGTCCGCCTGTCGACGGTCCGCCGGATGGCGCGGATCGGCCTCGTCTACGACTGGCCCGCCCGGCTCACTCCCGACCGGCTCCGGCTCGTCGGGTAGCACCTCCCGGGCGGGGGCCTGGAGCACCACCCCTACCCCCAACAACAGAACGAAGGGACCCACCCTTGGCTGTCGACTATGACATCGACCTCGACGCACTCCTCCGCACCCACTGCGGAGACCCCCACGGGCTCATCCCGATGATCGGCTACCTCCGCGTTTCCACCGCGCGAGAGGACATGATCTCGCCGGACCTCCAGGCCGACCACATCGACCGGCTGGCGCGCACCACCGGACGCCGGATCGTGCGCTGGTACGCCGACCTCGACCTGTCCGGCCGGACACTGAAAAAACGGCAGATCAGCAGCATCATCGACGGCATCGCCACCGGCACCAGCCCCGAGAAGGCGAAGGAGGTCGGCGTCTGGAAGTTCAGCCGGTTCGGAAGGAACAGGGCCGACAACGCGTTCAACCTCGCCCGCCTGGAGGCGGCCGGTGGGTCCCTCATCTCCGCAACCGAACCCGTGGACGCCTCGACCGCGGTTGGCCGGTTCAACCGCAACATCCTGATGGACGTCGCGGAGCTGGAGGGCGACCTCATCGGGGAGAACTGGAAGGACGCACAGGCGTACCGCAGGCGGGCCGGACTGCCGAACTCGGGGCGCCCGCGGTTCGGGTACGTGCGTCGCGGTCGCATCCAGGTGGCCCCCGGCTACTGGGTCACCGACCCCACCGACCCCCTCGGGGAACGGTACGAGCCCGCCGAGCACGCTCCCGCGCTGCGCCGCATGTACGAGGAGGCCGCGGACGGGCGAAGCGGATTCAGTATCGTCCGGTGGCTCAACGCCTCCCGGATCCCGGGCCCTTCGGGGACGGTGGGACGGTGGTCCCACAGCACCCTGTGGCCCCTGCTCGACAGCGGTTTCGGCGCCGGATACATCCGCCAGCACGACCCCGAGTGCACGGTGCACGACCGCACCACACAGGGGTGGTGCCGCAACTGGGCGTGGATCGTCGGCGCACACCCGCACCTGTGGGCGCACCTGCCCGACGGCGACGCCACTCGCGACCGCATCTGGAAGGCGTACCGGGCCCGGCGGGAGTCGGCCACACCGCCGCCGCCGCGCGCCGTCGAGGCCCGGCATGAGCTGTCGCAGACCGTGTCGTGTGGGTGGTGCGGCACCACGATGACCGCGAACCGGTTCAAACCGGGCAGCGACCTGTACACGTGGCGGTGCCCGGGGCGGGCGCGCGGCGTCTGCACGCACACCAACACCATCTCCGACCGCCGGTGCCGGGCCGTGGTGCGCGACCTCCTCACCCGGGAACACCGCCGCCTGGCCGTCGTCGAGGCGGAGGCCGCTCCGCACGACGTGGTCCCGCCCGAGGCCGGGCCGGACCGCGGGGAGGAGGTGGCCGCGGCCCTGGAGGCGTTGCAGCGCAAGCTCGACCGGGTCGCGGACCAGTACGTCGCGGAGGACATCCCGCCGGAGTCGTACCGGCGTCTCCGTGACCGGTACCTCGCGGAGCAGGCAGAGCTGAGGGAGGAGCACGCCGAGCTCCAGGGCGCGCGGGCTGCGGCTGAGGAGCAGGTCGACTACGTCGCGGTCACTCGGGGTCTGCTGGAGGAGTGGGAGACGCTGCCGGTGTGGTCGGTGAACAAGGTGTTGAAGTCGCTGTTGTCCATCGAGGCGAAGCGGTACACCCGAACTGAGGCGTGGATCACAATTCGCACGGCGTGGGGGGCGGAGGAGCGGTTCCCTGCTGCTGAGCCGAAGGGGCGTGCGAGCAAATCCGCTGGTCAATAGGCGTGTGTAATGACTGGGTTTTTCGGTGAGTTACCCCCGACGTCATGAGCTCCTCCAGCGGCCCCGCCCCGGACAGGTCGGCGGCCAGACGGCGGGTCATGGACAGCACCTCGGTGTCGCCCAGCAGGCCTCCCTCGGCGCGCAGCGCCGCCGCGACGCTCGACGGGCTCACCGGTACGCCGGACGCCACCAGGCGGTTGCGCACGGCCTCCACCAGAGGGCTCACCGGACCTTCTCCAACGCGGGCAGGCCCGCCACGATCCGGTCGGCGAACCGGGCCAGGGGCGAACGGGGATGGCGGGCGGGCACGTCCCCGGCGGCCAGCGACCGGGCCAGCCCCGGCTCGGACGGCAGGTCCGCGCCCAGATCCACCTTCAGGGCCCTGGACACCACGTCCGCGCTCAGTTCGCCCCGGGCGCCGCGCACCACCAGCCGCACGGTCCGAGCCTCCTCCCGCAGCCGGGCGACCGTCCTGGTCGCCGCCACCACCGAGGGCACGTCCGCCGGGACGACCACGAGCACCAGGTCGGAGCGGTTCAGGAACACGGTGGTGGCCGGGTCGAAGGAGCGCGGCAGATCGGCCACCACCAGGTCGGTGCCGTCCCTTGCCGAGGACAGGACCGCGCGCACGGCACCCACCGGCAGGGGGCCGGTCGGCTCCCTGCCGCGTGTCCAGGTCAGCACCGACACCCGGGAGGTCCCCGGCAGTCCGGCGCGCAGGTCGCGCCAGCGCACCCGTCCGCGCCTGCGCAGCAGGTCGCCCCAGCCGGTCCACCGCTCGGGACCGGGGGAGGGGCCGCGGTCGCACCCGAGGTAGACGTCGGAGCCGCACCCGAACGGGTCGGCGTCCAGCAGGGCGGTGGAGCGTCCGGCGCGCTCACCGGCCAGGGCGAGCGCCACCGCGAGCAGGCTGGCCCCGGCGCCGCCTCGACCGCCGACCACCGACACCGTGGGCGCCGGTGGTCGGTCGGGGGACGACGCCCTCGCGAGCAGGTCGACCAGCAGCGCCTCGTCCCGGGGCAGCAGGAGGACGCGTGTCTCCCCGGACCCGTGCGGGGGCACCTTCCCGGAAGCGCCCGGTGCCGGGTCCTCCACGGGAACGCCCGGCGGGGAGCCCTCCACGGGAACGCCGGGTCGGTACCGCTCCGGGGGGACGCGCGGCCGGGGCACCGCGGCGGCCGCTGGCGCGGACCCCTCCCGCGACAGGGCCCCGTCAGCGGCGGTCTCCCTCACGTCCCGGGTCACGACCACGTGGCGGCCCGGCGGAGGGTCGGCGGCCCGCAGGAGCGCGCGCAGGTCGGCACCGACCACGACGAGCGGGGCGTGCGGCCACAGGCTCAGCGCCCGGTCGAGCGTGTGGGCGACGGTGACCTCGGTGGAGGCGGCGGTGGCCAGCCTGAGGAGGTCGTCGAGGAGGAGGGGATCGGCGGTCGCGAGCAGGGGCCGGTGCTGGACGTCCATGGGACCTCCCGGGTCGAGGGCTTTCCTCGACCTTCGCCGACCGGGCACGACAGCGAAAGCCCCGATCCGAAGCTGTGGACAACTTCGGCGGGGCTCGGAGCGGAGCAGGGAGTCCGGTGCGGGGGGCGGGCGTCACGGAGGTCTGCGGTCCGGTTCACCTGAGACCCGGTTCCTTCGCGGTCCGGTTCACCTGGCGGGCGGGATGCGTATACGGGGGCGGATACGCACCCCCGCCCGACAGGCGAGAGGAGCGGACGCGGGGACTCGCCTTCACAGGGGGAGAAGGCCGCCACGCGAGATTCCGGTCCCGGGGGGTGGGACCGGGTCCGCTCTCTGGTGAGGGTCGGCGAAGAGACGTGCTCTCGCGACCACCGGAAGGCACATGGACGTCATTCGAAGAAGAGGGATACCGCCGGAACGCGAAATGGGGCGCGCACGGCGGAGGCGCGAAGCGGGCGGCCTGCCCTCCGGGGAACGACGGGACAGACGTTACCACGCAACGTTCCGTATCGGTTCTGGAATCAAGGGTGAAAATTCGGGTCAACCGTCTTTTCGGCGCCGGAACATCGGCGTAGAAAGAAAGCAGTCGGTGGCTGAGAACCACCCCGACGCGAGAACCGGGAACCCACGCGCCACTTGGCCCCGTGAGGCCCGTCTAGATCGGACAGGCTGATGTCCTGCCTGGTCAGACTAGGGAAATGGACGCCTGCTAACCCGGCGGAACGTGTCGGAGGCGGCGCCCCGGGAGACAGGACGGGGCGCCGTTCGCCTTGTGCGCACGCAAGGGCCGTGCGACCTCCGTTCCCGCGCGGAACCGGCAAGCGTGACCGAACCGATACTCTTCCTGAACCTACCGGTCGGTAAATAAACGATTAGTGTTCAACCTTTCGGTCGCGCACAGTTGTCGCCCATCAAAAGTTGTTGCCCTTTCGCGACTGCTCCACGCACCTCGCCCACTCCGAGTGCCCCGGGGCGTCCGGTCCGGGAAACGGCGCCCCGTGCTCAGCCGCGCTTGAGGGCCTCACAGGTGGCCAGCGAATCCTGCGCCCCCGCGCGGACCGCCCGGCAGCAGTACGCCACCCACCCGGCGACGCCCTCCGGAGTACCGCCCATGTACCCGCGCAACGCCGGTCCGTACTCGTCCCGCAGCGTCCGGTGCCCCAGCTCGGACGGCACCAGTGACTTGGGGTCCAGACCCCGCTCCACCAGCGTCAGCCGCTCCGCCGCGCGCGCCACCAGGCCGTCGCCCCAGCCGAACGGTCGGACCGCCATCAGCTCCCCGTGCACCAGGGCCGACATCACCAGCGCCGGGACCGACGTGCGCACGCCCAGCAGCGAGTACAGGCCCTCCAACCGGGCCATCGCCGTCTCCGGCGCCGGGGCCGGGCCCAGTCCCAGCGGGTCCTCGACCCGTTCCCCGGCCCTGCGGGGGCGGCCCAGCGCGTCCGCGGACACCGCGTCCGCCGCGGCGAGCGTGTGCAGCCGGGCCAGGACCTGGCGCGGCGCCCTCGGCCAGGTGTCCACCAGACTCCCCAGCTCTCCGGACACCCGCAGCGCGCCCTTGACGCGCGTGTCGTACACGTGCCCCTCGCGGATCTCCTCCATCGAGACCTCGGCGCCCTCCAACGTCGCCGACGCGACCGCGCCGCGCAGCGCGGACTCCATGGACACGTCGCTGCTGCGGCGGCGCAGCACGCGGTGCCCCAGCAGGCGGTCGACCAGGGTCCGTGTCTCGGCGACCGCGTCGGCCACACCGGGCAGCTCGGCGATCCGGGCCAGCGGGTCGGACGCGGGGGAAGAAGTCGGTTCGCTCACGGAAAACAACACTACGCGCCGGTAACACGGGAGGCCCACACCGGCGGGCCAGGTCGGCGGCCCGCGCCAGTGCCGCCGCGCGGACCGGCCACCGCGACCGCTCGTCGCGGCAGGGCGACCGTTCGCCGCCCGTTCGTCGCGCGCCCGGCCTTCCCCGCCGCTGGACGCCACCCCGGCTGTTCACGGGGTGTCGCACCACATGATTAATTGGGTGTGAACCAGCCTACGTAAGGAGAATCACAGTGGCCGACAGCACTCCCGCGAGCCAGGAGACACTGTCCAACCTTCTCCACGAGACGCGCAGCTTCCCTCCCCCGGAGGCGCTCGCCGCCGACGCCAACGTCAAGGCCGACGCCTACGCCAGGGCCGACGAGGACCGTCTCGGCTTCTGGGAGGAGCAGGCCCGCAGGCTCCAGTGGGAACAGCCCTGGGACACCGCCCTGGAGTGGAACCCGCCCTTCGCCAAGTGGTTCGTCGGCGGCAGGATCAACGCCTCCGTCAACTGCGTGGACCGGCACGTGGCCAACGGCCTCGGTGACCGCGTCGCCTACCACTGGGAGGGCGAGCCCGGCGACACCCGCACCATCACCTACGCCGAGCTCAAGGACCTGGTCTCCCAGGCGGCCAACGCCATGACCGAACTCGGTGTGCGCAAGGGCGACCGCGTCGCCATCTACATGCCGATGATCCCCGAGACCGTCGTGGCCATGCTCGCCTGCGCCCGGCTGGGCGCCGTCCACATGGTCGTGTTCGGCGGTTTCTCAGTGGACGCCCTGGGTCAGCGCCTCGACGACAGCCAGGCCAAGCTCGTGGTCACCGCCGACGGCGGCTACCGCCGCGGCAAGGCCAGCGCCCTCAAGCCCGCCGTGGACGCCGCGGTCGCCGACCGCCCCGCGGTCGAGAACGTCCTCGTGGTCCGCCGCACCGGCCAGGACGTCGAGTGGACCGACCGCGACGTGTGGTGGCACGACGCCGTGGAGTCCCAGAGCACCGAGCACACCCCCGAGGCGCACGACGCCGAGGACCCGCTGTACATCATGTACACCAGCGGCACCACGGCCAAGCCCAAGGGCATCCTGCACACCACGGGCGGCTATCTCACCCAGGTCGCCTACACCCACTGGGCGGTCTTCGACCTCAAGCCCGAGACCGACGTCTACTGGTGCGCCGCCGACATCGGCTGGGTGACCGGCCACTCCTACATCGTCTACGGCCCGCTCGCCAACGCGGCCACCACGGTCCTGTACGAGGGCACCCCGGACACCCCGCACCGGGGCCGCTTCTGGGAGATCATCGAGAAGTACAAGGTCACCATCGCCTACATGGCCCCTACGGCGATCCGCACCTTCATGAAGTGGGGAGACGACATCCCCGCCAAGTTCGACCTGTCCAGCCTGCGCGTCATCGGCTCGGTGGGCGAGCCCATCAACCCCGAGGCCTACGTCTGGTACCGCAGGAACATCGGCGGTGACCGCACCCCGGTCGTGGACACCTGGTGGCAGACCGAGACCGGCGCCGTCATGGTCAGCCCCCTTCCGGGCGTGACCTCCGGCAAGCCGGGCGCCGCCATGCGGGCCATCCCCGGCATCGTCGCCGACGTCGTGGACGAGCGGGGCGAGTCCGTCCCCGACGGCGAGGGCGGCTTCATCGTCATCCGCGAGCCGTGGCCGGCCATGCTCCGCGGGATCTGGGGCGACCCCGAGCGCTACAAGGACACCTACTGGTCGCGCTTCGAGGGCCTGTACTTCCCCGGTGACGGCGCCAAGAAGGACGCGGACGGCGACCTGTGGCTGCTGGGCCGCGTGGACGACGTCATGCTCGTCTCCGGCCACAACATCTCCACCACCGAGGTCGAGTCCGCGCTGGTCTCCCACCCGCGCGTGGCGGAGGCCGCGGTCGTCGGCGCCACCGACAAGGTCACCGGACAGGCCATCGTCGGCTTCGTGATCCTGCGCGGCGGTGAGGAGGAGGTCCCCGAGGACCTGGTCCAGGAGCTGCGCAACCACGTCGGCACCTCGCTCGGCCCGATTGCCAAGCCCGCCCGCCTCCTGGCGGTGCCCGAGCTGCCCAAGACCCGCTCGGGCAAGATCATGCGGCGCCTGCTGCGCGACATCGCCGAGAACCGGGCCGTCGGTGACACCTCCACGCTCACCGACTCCTCGATCATGGAGGTCATCGCCAAGCAGCTGCCCTCCGCCAAGCGGGAGGACTGAGCCGAGGGGCCGCCCCGCGCCACGCGTGCGGGCCCCGCCCATCGGTGAACGGCGCCTCGGTCCGGGGCGCCGTTCGTTGTTTCCCCGAACTCCCACGTGCTCCCTCGTGCTCCTCCGACCTCGGAGACCCGTGGCCGCCGCGCCTGTCGCTCACCCGTGTGACGAAACGCGGCGGCGCCGTTGTGCGTGCCGTGAGAGACGTCCGAGACGGGGTATGTGCGAGGATGCGGAGGATCATCCGTGCGTTCTGACCGAGAGAAGGGAACCTCCACGATGGCGGAGAAGCCGGGTACCGGTGCACCTGGCGCCACCAGGGACACCGACCGTTCGATCAGCGAACTGGTCTCAGACGCCACGGGCAACATCTCCCGTCTGGTCAGCCTGGAGATCAAGCTGGCCAAGCTGGAGGCCAAGGCCGACGCGGCCAAGATCGGCAAGGGCGTGGCCGGTTTCGCCGTGGTCGGGGTCCTCGCCCACATCTTCGTCATCCTCCTCTCGGTGACCGTGGCCTTCGTCCTGTACGAGGTCGCCGAACTCCCCGGCTGGGCCAGCTTCGGCATCGTCACCCTCGCCTACCTGCTGCTCGCCGCGGCCTTCGGCCTGTACGCGATCGCCACCCTCCGCAAGCGGGAGGGCCTCCAGCGCACCGCGCTGACCACCTCGCGCTTCGCCGGCATCCTGCGCGGCGACATCCGCCCGCCCTCGAACACCGTCGAGACCGCCGACTCCGCCGAGGCGTCCGCTCCCGCGGCCCGGTAGGCACGCACGTTGTTGGACGACTCGGCCGCCTACGTCGACGGCCCCTGGACCCACAGGACCGTCAGCGCGGCGGGAGCCCGGTTCCACGTCGCGGAGGCCGGTGACGGACCGCTGGTGCTCCTCCTCCACGGCTTCCCCCAGTTCTGGTGGGCCTGGCGCGCCCAGCTGACCGCGCTCGCCGACGCCGGCTACCGCGCGGTAGCCGCGGACCTGCGCGGCTACGGCGCCAGCGACAAGACCCCGCGCGGCTACGACCTCGTCACCCTCGCCCAGGACGCCGCCGGACTGGTCCGCGCCCTCGGCTCACGGGACGCGGCCGTGGTCGGACACGGCCTGGGCGGCCTCGTCGCCTGGACGATGACCGCCTACCACCCCGGCACCGTGCGCGCGCTGGCCGCGGTGTCGTCGCCGCACCCACTGCGCGCGGCCCGCGTCCTGGCCTCCGGAGGCCCCGGCGTCCGCCACATGCTCCGGGCGCAACTGCCGATCCTCCCCGAGCATCGGCTTCTGAGCGACGGGTGCGTGCGCGTGGGCGACCTGCTCCGGGAGTGGTCGGGCCCCGGCTGGCCGGACACCGAGGCCGAGGAGCACTACCGCCGCGCCTTCGCCGTCCCCAAGGTCTCCCACTGCTCCCTGGAGAGCCACCGCTGGCTCTTCCGGTCGCGGTGGCGCACGGACGGTCTCCGCTACAACGCGCGGATGCGCCGCGTTCCCGTCCGCGTCCCGGTCCTCCAACTCCACGGGACCCTCGACCCGGTGTGCCCGCCCGGAACGGCACGCGCCTCACGGGGCATGGTGACGGGGGCCTACCGTTGGAGGCAGGTCCACGGCGCGGGACACTTCCCGCACGAGGAACGACCGGAGGAGGTCTCCCAAGCGCTCGTCGAGTGGCTCGCGGAGATCTCGGCGGGGAGGCGGACGGAGTCCTCGCAGGCGAGGGGAAACGGCGGTGAGGCACTGATGGCGATGGGGACCGCGGACGGACACCGGGAGTCCGGGGGCCGTGAAGACGGGCGGGACCGCAACGAGACCGGGCAGGCGCAGAACCAGCGCCCCCGGGACCGGTACGGGCGCCCGATGCCGCACGGGAGCGAGGGCGAGGTCGAGCGGGTCCCCGACGACGCCGAGTTCTCCGTGGAGGAAGGCCTGGAGGAGGCCCAGCGGCTGCTCGACGGGGGATACGCTTTCACCGCCCACGAGGTCCTCGAAGCCGTGTGGAAGTCCGCGCCCGATCCGGAGCGGGAGCTGTGGCGCGGCCTCGCCCAGACGGCCGTGGGGGTCACCCACGCGCAGCGCGGCAACATGGTCGGCGCGGCACGCCTGCTGAGGCGGGGCGCGGACCGTGTGGAGCCGTTCGGACCGGACGCCCCCCACGGGGTGGACGTGGCGGGGGTGGCGGCGTTCGCCCGAGCCCTGGCCGACGACCTCGACGCCGGACGCGCCCGCCCGGGTGACGGGATCGACCCGTCGGGGATGCGCCTGCTCGGCGGTTAGCCGCCGGGGCACGCGTTCTCCGGCCGTTGGGGCACGCTTGCGCGAAGCCCCGCCGCGGACCGGTGACGGACCCCGCGGAGAGCCCCGTGGCACCAGCGCCTCCTGTGACCAGTGAGGTCTGTGTGGCCTAAGGGGCTCATTTCCTTTTTGTGGGCTTATGTACGCTTTAGCGTTAACAGCGCATTACGGCATTATGAGATCTTATATAAGCCACATATCACCGAAAAGGACATTTATCCTTTTCCTGAGATCACCGGAAGATCACATCTTCGGATTTTCTTGAGGAATGGCGGGTCCGGCTCTCACCTTTCTTTGCCGCCGTGCGTAGACTCCCCGGATCACCGCCCGTGAACATGCGGCACGGGCGGTACGCACCACAACCAAAGGTGGCACCGCTTCGACCCCGCCAAGCGTGCCGTCGGGCCAGCTCAGGCCCCTTCCGGACGGCGGTACGTCCACGTCCGCGAGGACCGGCGCCCACAGGGCGAGCCGTTCCGCGCGTTCTCCGGTGGACGGGGCCGAAAAGGTCGTGCCCGTCTCAAGGAGGACGGATTGTCTGGGCTCAACCTCGCCGCTGAAGGCGGCATGGCCCTATCACTGGCAGGCACCGACTTCACCCTCGTCATCATCGTCATGGTGGTGGCCCTTCTGGCACTCGCCGTCGCGGGCGTGCTGGTACGTGAGGTCCTCGCCGCAGGGCAGGGCACAGAGCGAATGCGGGGCATCGCGCTCGCGGTGCAGGAAGGGGCGGCGGCCTACCTCAAACGACAGTTCCGCACCCTCGCGGTCTTCGTCGTCCTCATCCCGCTCCTGCTGCTCCTGCTCCCCGCCGACTCGTGGGCCATCGCCATCGGCCGGTCGGTCTTCTTCGCCCTCGGCGCCCTGCTGTCGGCGGCGACCGGCTTCATCGGCATGTGGCTCGCCGTGCGCGGCAACGTCCGGGTCGCCGCCGCCGCCCGGGGCGGTGACGACGCCTCCAACCGCACCGCCATGCGCATCGCCTTCCGCACCGGCGGCGTGGCGGGCATGATCACCGTCGGCCTCGGTCTGTTCGGCGCGGCCCTCGTCGTCCTCCTCTACCGGGGCGACGCCCCCATCGTCCTGGAGGGCTTCGGCTTCGGTGCGGCCCTCCTCGCCATGTTCATGCGTGTGGGCGGCGGCATCTTCACCAAGGCCGCCGACGTCGGCGCCGACCTCGTCGGCAAGGTCGAGCAGGGCATCCCCGAGGACGACCCCCGCAACGCCGCCACCATCGCCGACAACGTCGGCGACAACGTGGGTGACTGCGCCGGCATGGCCGCGGACCTGTTCGAGTCCTACGCGGTCGTACTCGTCGCCTCGCTGATCCTCGGCCGCGTCGCCTTCGGCACCGAGGGGCTGGTGTTCCCGCTCCTGGTTCCCATGATCGGCGTGCTCACCGCCATCGTCGGCATCTTCCTGGTCGCTCCCCGTGCCAGGGACAAGACGGCGATGTCGGCCATCAACCGCGGGTTCTTCATCTCCGCGGCGATCTCCGCCGTGCTCGTCATCGGCACCGCCTTCTGGTACCTGCCCTCCAGCTTCGACCAGCTCTCCGGCGTCAGCCCGCAGGTCCTGGCCGAGATCGAGGAGGCCGGGACCAACCCGGACCCGAGGATCATCGCGGTCGTGGCGGTCCTCATCGGCCTCGTGCTCGCCGCGGCCATCCAGCTGCTCACCGGCTACTTCACCGAGACCGACCGGCGCCCCGTCCGCGAGATCGGCGACAGCTCCGAGACCGGCGCGGCGACCGTCATCCTCTCCGGCATCTCCGTCGGCCTGGAGTCGGCCGTCTACTCCGCCCTCCTCATCGCCGGAGCGGTCTACGCCGCGTTCCTGCTCGGAGGCGGCTCCATCACCCTCAGCCTGTTCGCCGTCGCCCTCGCCGGAACCGGCCTGCTCACCACCGTCGGCATCATCGTGGCGATGGACACCTTCGGCCCCGTCGCCGACAACGCCCAGGGCATCGCGGAGATGTCCGGCGACGTGGAGGGCCGGGGCGCGGAGATCCTCACCGGGCTCGACGCCGTCGGTAACACCACCAAGGCCATCACCAAGGGCATCGCGATCGCGACCGCGGTCCTGGCCGCGACCGCGCTCTTCGGCGCCTTCCGCACCTCCGTGCAGGCCCAGCTCGGCGACGCCGACGAGGCGTTCTCGCTCTCGCTGGACCAGCCCGACGTGCTCGTCGGCGTCATCATCGGCGCCAGCGTGGTGTTCTTCTTCTCCGGGCTCGCCATCATGGCGGTCGGCCGGGCCGCGGGCCGAGTGGTCATGGAGGTGCGCGAGCAGTTCCGCACCCGTCCGGGGATCATGGACGGCACGGAGAAGCCCGAGTACGCGCGGGTGGTCGACATCTGCACCAAGGACTCCCTGCGGGAGCTGGTCACTCCGGGCCTGCTGGCCGTCCTCGCGCCGATCGCGGTCGGCTTCGCCCTCGGCTACGCCCCGCTGGGCGCGTTCCTGGGCGGTGCCATCGCCGCCGGTGTGCTCATGGCCGTCTTCCTCTCCAACTCGGGCGGTGCCTGGGACAACGCCAAGAAGCTCGTCGAGGACGGCCACCACGGCGGCAAGGGCTCGGAGGCCCACGCCGCCACGGTCATCGGCGACACGGTCGGCGACCCCTTCAAGGACACCGCCGGTCCCGCCATCAACCCCCTGCTCAAGGTGATGAACCTCGTCGCCCTGATCGTCGCTCCCAGCGTGGTGATCTACGCCGACAACGTCGTCCTGCGGGCGGGGATCGCGGCGGCGGCCGTCGCCGTGCTCGTCGGCGCGGTCCTGTGGTCCAAGCGCCGCGGGGGAGGCACCGAGACAGACCTCGCCGAGACCGGCGGCCGGTCCGCGCCCAAGGGCGCCCCCGAGACCGGCGGCGGCGCCTCACCGCAGGGGGAGGTCTCCCAGGCCGGGGACGGCGGTGCCCGTGAGGACACGGCCGACGACGGTGCGGACGACCACAGGGAGGAGGCCCGCGCCGGAGACGGGAAGTAGGGAAGCACCGTTCTCCGCGGCCGCACGGGTATCCCCCGGGCGGCCGCGCCCGTGTTCGGGCGGGGCCTAACCTGGGAACACAGCCGAGCGAGCGAAGGGGTGGTTCCCGGTGTCCGGGATGAAGGGACTGTTCGTCATCGTGGGTGTCATGGTGGCGTTCATCGTGGCCCTCTCCATCGTCGCGACGGCGGTGTCCCCGTGAGCGACGCGCGGAGGCTGCTGCTGATGCGGCACGCCCAGGCCGAGAACGGGTTCGAGGACTTCGAGCGCGCTCTCACCGACCGGGGCCGGAGCCAGGCCGAGACGGTCGGCCGCCTGCTCGCCGAGCGGGGGTACGTGCCCGACCACGTCATCTGTTCCGCGGCCAGGCGCACACGACAGACGCTGGACGGTGTGCTCGGGGCCATGGAACCGGGGACCCACCCGGAGGTGGACTACTCCGAGGCGGCGTACTCGGCGGGGGTGGACACACTCCTGGAGCTGGTGAACCAGGTGGATCCCGACGCGGGGACGGTCCTGGTCGTCGCGCACAATCCGACGATGGCCCAGCTGGCCGGTGCCTTCCTGGGGAACCCGGCGGCCTACCCGCCGGCCACCGTCGCGGCCGTCGAGCTGGAGGTGGAGTGGCTGCACGCCGCCCCGGGAACCGGTTCCGGCACACTGCTGAACTAGTGTGACCCAGGACACGCCACCTTCGAGTTGCCAGACTCCGGGGCCGCGGGTAATGTACTCCGAGTCGCCTCCGAACGGCCCAGGGCCGCGAGGGGTTGCGACACCCCTTCCGAGCGAAACGAACGCGGATATCCGCGGGCGGGCCGGATACCCCCTCTTCCTCT
>NZ_CBDRFA010000036.1:0-74511 GCF_965343085.1 Nocardiopsis synnemataformans
GCAGGCCCCGATCGGATACGACGCCGCGGTCCTGCACGCCTACGCCCTCACCCACTCGGAGACCGCGACCAAGGTCCGCGAGGTCTTCGCGGACGTGCTCGACACCGCCGACGGTAGGCTCGCGCACCTGATCATCTGCGCCGAGATCATTCAAGCCGCCCCACGAGACGCACTGCACGCACGCCTGGCCCCACACGCGCGCGCATTCGCGCTCGCCCTGCTCGCCAGCTGACTACTCGCTGCAGTCACGTCTCTGGCTTTGGACCTGTTCCCTCATCGGGGGGAACGTCCGTCCCTTCGGGGGACCTTCCTGGTCTTGGCACCACAACTGAGGTCCACCGCGAGGGCGAAAACCATCCGAATTCACTGCGATTCCAAGAAAGACCGTGCCACGATCGTGGGATGAACAGCCATCCGACTGACCCAACCTCCAGCGCCGCCGAACCGCCCTCGACCCCCGATGCCGAGACGCTGCGCGCAGCGATGGTCGAGCGCATCAAGGACCGTCAGCGCGCCCTCGGCGCACCGCTCCCGCCGACGGTGGAACGCGCGCTGGGCGCAGTTCCACGGCACCTGTTCACCCCCGGCTCGAAGTTGGAGGCTGCCTACGGCGACGGGTCGGTGATCACCAAGACGGACGAGCGCGGCGTCAACCTCAGTGCGGTCTCCGCGCCGCCGACCATCGCCGGCATGCTCGGCCAACTCGGCGTGGAACCCGGCCAGCGAGTGCTGGAGATCGGCAGCGGGGGCTATAACGCGGCCCTGCTGGCCGAGTTGGTCGGCCCCGAGGGCGAGGTGACCACGATGGACATCGACGTCGAGGTCGTGGACCGGGCACGGCAGTGTCTGGACCGGGCCGGGTACGGCCGGGTCAGGACCGTGTGCGGCGACGGAGCGTTCGGCGCACCAGACTTCGGCCCCTACGACCGGCTGGTCGTCACCGTGGGCGCTGAGGACATCCCTGAGTCCTGGACCGAACAGCTGGCCCCCCAGGGGCGGATGGTCGTGCCGCTGCGCACCCGAGCCCTGATGCGGTCCTGGGCCCTGGATCGCGACGGTGACCGGCTGGTCAGCCGCTCCCACCTGATGTGCGGGTTCGTACCGATGCAGGGAGCGGGACGCCGCCAGCGCGCCCGGATCGACCTGCAGAGCGCAGCCGTCACTCTGTGGGCAGATGAGGGCCCCGACATCGACGCCGCAGCGGTGGAGAAGGCGTTGTCGTCCCCGCGCGCTCAGGCGTGGTCGGGTGTGACCCGCAAGCGCGGAGAACCCTTCGGCGACCTGGACCTGTGGCTGGCGACCACGTTGGAGGGCGCGTGCGTGCTCACCGCCACCCAGGACGCCGTGGACCGGGATGTAGTTGCCCCGTCCTGGCGTCTGGGAACCCCAGCGTTGGTGGAGGGAACGAGCTTGGCCTACCGGGCCAAGCAGCGCCCCGTCGGAGACGACGGTGACACCTTCGAGTTCGGTGCCTTCGCCCACGGCCCCGACGCCCAGCGCCTGGCCGATCTGTTGGCCGAGCGGTTTCGCGTGTGGGACAACCACGTGCGCGGCCGACTCCGACCGCACATGGAGGTCTACCCCTCCGGCGTGAACGACATCGACCTTCCCAGTGGGCGCGTGGTGGACAAGCCGCACAGCCGCATCGTGCTGTCCTGGCACGCGCCGACCACCTAGACCCCTGTTTCATTTAGTGATTGGAGAAAGAACCCCATGCACACTGCCGCCCCCCACGAGAACCCTGCCGTCCCCCACGTGGTCGAGGATGAGGGCCTGGAGCTCGACGTGAGCTTCGTCGCCGCCGGCGTCCCTGTCCAAGGGATGGAGACCGAGGACTGCACCAGCGACGGTTGCGGCGACACTTCCGCGGACGACTGCTAGCACAGGCGAGAGGGGCGGCCCAGGATGACCACGCCGTTTGCCAGCATCGACGCGGCCATGATCCGCCTGGCCGCCCCCACCGATACACCACCGCCCTGGCCCGACCTGACCGGTGAGAGTCCGCAGCAGGTGGCTCACTGGCGCGCGTGGCTGACCCGAATCTGGGCGGAGCCCTGCCTGGCCGAGGCGATCGAGATCGCCAGCCCGCACCTGGCAGCCAGGATCGAAGACGTATGCGCCACTCGTCTGGCTCAGCCACGCCGAGTTCGACGCGTGGTGGAATCGGTGGTGCGTTACCTGCTACGCCAGCGCACCCGCGCCACTCCCTTCGGCCTGTTCGCCGGGGTGGCCCCGGTGCGTCTCGGCACCCGCACCACCATCAGTTCAGAGCAGGCAGGGGCGGTCATAGCCCGCCCGGACGCGGTGTGGCTCGCCTCCTTCATCTCCGATCTGGAAAGCCAGCAGCCCTTGCTGGTGTGTCTGAGCGTGGTGGCCGACAACCGGGCCTTCGCTCGCGATGGCCGGTGGGTCCTTGCCTGGCGCAGCGACCCCGCCGGTGGCCCAAGGCCTGACATCGGTGAGGTGTCGGTGCGCCGCACCCGCGCGGTCCGGCTCGCCGTCGAGGCCGCCCGCTCACCCATCACGGTGCGTACCCTCACTGACCACCTCGAAGCTGAGCTGCCCGGGGCGAGCCGGGTAGCCATCACGAACCTGCTGGCCGCCCTGGTCGCCCAGCAGGTGCTGATCACCAGCCTGCGCCCGCCCATGGAAACCACCGACCCGCTCAACCACCTACTCGCCCGTCTGAGTGAGGTCGACCGGCACGGTCATCACGGCGAGCAGGTGAGCGCGCTGGAGTCCGTGCGTGACATGCTGGCCGCCTACGGTCGCGAGCCCACGCCGCAGCGCCGACGCGCCCTGCGCGCACAAGCCCTTGATCGGATGAGGGCCCTGCACTCTGGATCTGAACCCCAGATCGCGGTGGACCTGCGCGTGGATGGGTCCGTCGCGCTCCCACACGCCGTGGCGCGCGAAGCCGAACACGCGGCCGCGGCCTTGACCGCACTGGCACCCCACCCCACAGGTCCCCCGGTCTGGCACGTCTGGCACGCCCGCTTTCTGGAGCGCTACGGCGAGAACGCCCTCGTGCCGCTGGGCGAGGTCACCGACCCGGCCATCGGGCTGGGGTGGCCACCCGGCTACCTCGGCGCCCCCGATACGGTCCCCCTTCCTGCGCTGAGCAAGCGCGATCGCGCCCTGCTGCGCCTGGCCCAACAGGCCGCTGTGGACTCCACTCGGGAAGTCGTGCTGGACCGGGAGCGACTACGCGCGCTGACCCAGGCCTGCGGCGCAGCACCCACCAGCCTGGCCCCCCACACCGAACTACGGTTCAGCCTCCAAGCACCCACTCCCACCGCGGTCGACGAGGGCGCGTTCACGCTGAGCATCATCGGCGCCTCCCGCCAGGCCGGCACCCTCACCGGGCGCTTCCTGGGCCTGATGGAGCCGACCGAGCGCGCACGCATGAAGAATGCGCTGGCCGCGGCCCCCTCCCTGGCCCCCGGCGCGATCCGCACCCAGCTCTGCTGCCCCCCGCTGGCCCAACGCACCCACGACGTCGCCCGAGCCCCGGCCGTGCTGCCGCGTATCGTGCTGGGCCAGCACCCCGACGCTGCGGCCGACGGACCCGACATCGATGTGCAGGACCTGGCCGTGACCGGCGACAGCAAGGGCCTGCGCCTGGTGTCGCTGAGCTCGGGCCGCCCGGTGGAGCCCACCCTGTTCAACGCGGTGGCACTGCGCCGCGCCGCCCACCCGCTCGCCCGGTTCCTGTGCGAGGTCACCACGGCTCGCACCGGAGCCTGCCGCACCTTCGACTGGGGTGCGGCCCAAGACCTGCCGTTCCTGCCGCGCCTGCGCTACCGACGTACCGTTTTAGCGCCGGCCCGCTGGAACCTCACCGCCGCCGACCTCCCCGGCCCCACGACCCCTTGGGCGCGATGGCACCAGGCCTGGCAGGAACTCCACCAGCGCCTGAGACTGCCCGAGTCGGTGCTGCTGGGCGAGTACGACCGCCATGTACGCCTGGACACGGCCGAGCCTGCCCACCTGGCACTGCTGCGCCGCCACCTGGAGACCACCGGTCACGCCCACCTCACCGAAGCTGCGCCCACCGCCGACCACGGCTGGATCAAAGGGCGCGCTCATGAAATCGTGCTACCGATGGCCGCCCCCGCGCCGGCCCCACCGGCTGATCCGCCACCCCGGCCCACGCGCCCAATCCGCCACGGCGGCCACCACCCCGGCACCTCATCGTGGCTGTATGCGCGCCTGCACGCCCATCCCGACCGCCATGACGCCCTCCTCGCCGTCCACGTGCGCGCCCTACTGGAGCAGTGGCGCGAAGGACCACCGCAAGGAATCTGGTTCGTGCGCTCCCGCGATCCGGCCCCCCACCTGCGGCTGCGCATGCGCCTGCACGGTCCCAACGACTACGGCGCCGCAGCCCAACGACTGGGCTCCTGGGTCAATTCCCTGCGCGATCAAGGCCTGGTGAGCGCCCTCACGTTGGAGACCTACTATCCCGAGGTCGCGCGTTTTGGCACCGGCCCCGCCATGGCCGCCGCCGAGACCCTCTTCGCCGCCGACTCCGCAGCAGTGCTGACCCAACTCACCACCGCACCGGGCAGCTGGTACCTCCAGGCCATCACCGCGGCGAGCATCGCCGACCTGGCCCAGGCTTTCACCGGCGGCCCCCGCCAAGGCCACCGCTGGCTGGTCAACCATCCCCCACCCCGGCCCACTTCGCCCCCACCGCGCGAGGTGAGCGAACAGGCACTGGCCTTGGCCGACCCTGACCTCGGCCCCGCCCTGCTGTCCACAACCCCCGGCGGAGAGGCATTGGTACAAGCCTGGCAACAGCGCCGCACGGCCGCGGCCGCCTACCGTGCATGCCTGGACGATCAGGGCCTCGATGCCGACCGCATCCTGTCCAGCCTGCTGCACCTGCACCACAACCGCATGATCGGCCCCGACCGGGAAGCCGAACGCGGCTGCCTAAGGCTGGCCCGCGCCAGCGCGCTCACACACACCGCCCGCGCCGAACGGAGAGCGCCATCACCGCACTGACCCCCCACTCCCGCCCGGTCGCCCACGCGATGGCAGAACGTCTCACCCACCCCGACATCGCGGCGCCCCTGCTCGCCCCCGCCCAATCCCTGTCGGCTGGGGCCGCCGGGGTGGCGCTGTTGCACATCGAACGGGCCCGCGCCCACGAGGGACCGTGGGACCGCGTCCACGCCTGGCTGAGCGAAGCGACCAGCACCCCGCTCACCACCGGCCCTCAAGCCAGTCTCTTCCTGGGCGCCCCAGCCCTGGCATTCGCTCTGGCGAGCGCCGAGGGACAGCGACGCTATACCGCAACTGCACGTGCCCTGGACGAGCGCCTCAACGATTTGACCCGCGAACGCCTGAGCCAGGCCCACGCCCGTATCGACCGCGGTGCCCGCCCATCGGTGTCGGAGTTCGATCTCATCAACGGCCTGACCGGCCTAGGTGCCCTCTGGTGGCGCCGCGACCCGCACGGGCCCCTGCTGGGAGAGATCCTGACCTACCTCGTTCGGCTCAGTACACCCATCCGGGGCCTTCCCGGGTGGTGGAGTGCTCGACCGCCCTCGGGACGCCGCGCTCGCGCCACCACCGGCGGGCATTCCAACCAGGGCATGGCACACGGCATCGGCGGGGTCCTTTCACTCCTGGCCCTGGCCGCACGTGCTCGCGTCACCGTCCCCGGTCACACCGAGGCCCTGAACCGCATCTGTGCCTGGTTCGATCAGTGGCGCCAAGACCATCACGCCGGCCCTTGGTGGCCTGAGATCCTCACCCGCGAAGACCTGTTGCGCGGCCAGCCCTTGCAGTCCCGGCCCGGGCGCCCCTCCTGGTGCTACGGCACCCCCGGCCTGGCCCGCGCCCAGCAGCTCGCCGGACTGGCCACCGGCGACACCGCCCGGTGCCACATGGCCGAACAGGCCTTGGCCGGATGTCTCAGTGACCCCGGCCAGCTCGCCCTCCTCAGCGATCACGGCCTGTGCCACGGCACCGCCGGCGTCTTCCAAGCCTCGTGGCGCGCCGCCGCTGAGACCTCCAGCTCTGCGCTCACCACCCACATGGGAGCGCTGGCCACACGTCTGAGCGGACCCGAACCCGACGAGCCCGGGGGGTTCTTGCGTGGTACGGCGGGGCGCGCCCTGGCCTTGGGCACAGCAACCGCCGGACAGCCGCCCGCCAGCGGGTGGGACTCCTGCCTCCTGCTCAACTGAGACCCTCCGGAGCTGCACCCATGTCGATCCCCACCGACTCCAGCACGCGCTGGCGTCAGATCAACATCCCCTTCACCTCCGCGTCGGTGGCCGAACACCATCTCGCAACCGACCTGGGCCCCGCGCTCATCGCGGCGGAAGACTCCGGTCTCCTCCAGAAGTGGTGGTTCCTCCGTAAACAACCATGGCGCCTGCGCTACCTGCCCACCCCGACCGCCGAACCCGAGCACGCCGCGGCCGCCGTACAGAAAGCGGTCCGAGGTCTGCGCGACAGCGGGATCACCCAGTTCACCACCACGATCTATGAACCCGAGACGCACGCTTTCGGCGGCCCGGCGAGTATGCGCGCTGCCCACACGCTGTTCCACATCGACAGCCGCAACATCGCCACCCACCTGGCATCCCCCGTGACCAGCTCCTCAACGCACGTCCATCACAGCGGACGGCGCCGAGAGATGTCGTTGCTGCTGTGCACCGCCCTCATGCGCGCTGCCGGTTTGGATCGCTATGAGCAGGGCGACGTGTGGGCCCGTATCGCCGCCCACCGCCCCCAAACCAGCACCGATCCTCAGCACCTCACCACCGCCGTGCAGACGCTGGTCAGCGTCGACACCGCCCCCGGGACCCAGTTGCGCGTTACTGGTTCCCTCGCCTACGCCGATGAGTGGTTCACCGCCTTCGAGCGCACAGGCCACACGCTCCGCCACCTCGCCAACGCGGGCGAGCTCACCCGCGGCATCCGCGCCGTCATCACCCACCACGTCCTCTTCCACTGGAACCGCATAGGGCTGTCCACTTCTGACCAAGCCGGGCTCGCCCGCGCCGCCGAACGCATGTCCTTCGCCGACCCACGCACACTCACCCCGAGCTCCGACCAGCTGTGAGGCGGCCCGCGGCCCAGCGCGGACTAACTGTGGCGGTGCTTCCCAGCTCGCCAGGGCTCACCGATGGGTGAGGGTGTCGGGGCCGGACGGGGGGTGGGGGGCGCCAGGTGAGGCGGAGCAGCGGGTCGCCATCGTGTGCGCTCGCGCTCAGGTGCATCCCGTCGCTGGTGCGGGTGGGGTGCAGGTGGTGGCGGTCGGCGACCTCGCGCGCCAGGCGGTCGATGTCGGCCATGGCCACCGGGCCGTGGACCACCTCCCACGATTCGGCGGCGGTGGTTGGGGCGGGCGGGAACGTCACGGGGACTCCTGAGGAAGATGGTCGTGGGCGAGCCGGTCGAGCATGCGGTCGATGTGGGGCAGGTGGTCCAGCAGGGTGCGGGCCGCACGGTGGCGCAGTACCCAGAAGTCGTCCAGGGCGTCCTGGTCCAGGCCGGGTTTGAGGTAGTGCTGCTTGACCCCGTACAGGCTGCGCACCAGTTGCAGGAGGGCGATGGTGCCGCAGGTGCGCACGTCCGTCCTGCGGGTGCCGGGGTGGGCATCCAGGTAGGCGGTGATGAACGCCTCGGCGAGCCCCATCCAGTCCCTGGAGCCGGTGACGGTGTGGGGGTAGAACGCCATGCGGCCCAGGTCGTAGGCGACCAGGTCGGGGCGGGGCGGACCGAAGTCCAGCACCGCCGCCAACTCCTCCCCGTGCGGGGTGAACAGGAGGTTGACGGGGCTGTAGTCGCCGTGCAGGACCTGCACCGTCAGCGCGTCATCGACCCGGGCGGCCAGTGCGGGCAGGTGGGTGAGCATGGTGCGCCGCTCGGCCAGGGTGGCCGCGGCCACCGCGTCGAAGGCGTCCGCTCGGGTGCGGGTGTCGATGGCGGCGAGGATCGTCTCGATCGTCGCGGCCAGGCCGACGGTGTCGGTGGTGCACCACCCGGACAGGGCGACGTCGCGGTCGGCGTCGGCGACGGGCAGGTCGGCGAACGCGGCGTGGATGCGGCCCAGCGCCCGCCCCGCCTGGACGCAGTGGTGCGCCTGGGGGTGGGTCACCACGTGCCCGTCCACCCACCCCCAGACGGAGAACGCCACCGGGCTCTGGGTGTGCAGGAGGTGCCCGTCCAGGTCGCGGATCAGCGGGGCGACGGGCACCCCGTGGGCGCCGGCGCGCTCGGATAGGGCGAGGGCCCCGTGTTCGGCGTCCAGGTCGGTGCCCTTCGGGTAGGTCTTGACGAACACCCGGCGCCCACCCGAGGTAGTGCCGCGCAGGTTGATGGTGTTCTGGCCGCCCCGCACCGGGGTCAGGGCGGCGTCAGGCAGGTCGTAGTGGCGGGCGAGCGCGGCGGCGATCGGTACCAGGTCGGGGGCACTCATACAGCGGAGCCCTTTCCTTCGGGTCGACGGTGTGTGGTTCCTCGGTTCTCCCACAGCTCGTGGGCCAGGCGGGTGTAGGCCGCGCCGATGGCCGGCCACCGCCCCGCAGCGCTGGCCGGGGCGTGCGGCGCGGCCGGGGACGCGGCCTCCCAGGAGGCCAGCGCCACCTCCGGCCCGCCGCGGTGGGGGTAGAGCAGGCGGGGATGGTGGTCAGTCATCTCGGTGATGGCGGGCAGATCGGGGGCGATCACTGGGCATCCGAACCCCACCGCGGTGCCGACCGAGCTGGGGTGCAGGACGCGGGTGAAGAACTCCCGCACCCCGTCGCTGCGGTAGAGGCACCATGCGGTGTCCGCGGCCGCGTACAGGGCCGCGGTGTGGTGGGGGTGGACCCGTTCGGCCACCAGGTGCGGGGTGCGGTCGGGGCCGACGATCACCAGGTGGGCGGTGGTGGTGGCCCGGCCGAACGCGGCCGCGGCGGCGGGCAGGCCCTTGTAGGCGGTGAGGTTGCCCAGCACCAGCAGTGTCCGGTGGGAGTGCATGCGCTCGACGACCGCGGCCAGGGGGGCGGGCAGCGGCTCCTGTGCGGGTGGGGGGCTCAGGCCCGCCCCTCCGGCGACGGTGATCGGCGCGTCGGTCAGGGCGGCCAGGTGGGTGGCATCAGCGCGGGTGTGGGCGATCACCGCGTCGGCCAGTCCTAGCACGCCGTGGGCGGCCACGTGTTCGGCTTCGCCGGGCGGCGGGCCGTCGATGGGCAGCAGGTTGTGCACGGTCCAGGCCACCGCCCATCCGGCGGTGCGCAACCCGGCCAGCTGTTCCAGCATCCGGTGAGCCGCGGCCGTGGTGCGGTCCCCGGCGTGGTTGCGGTACAGGCGTTTGAGCCGGTGCAGGTTCACCACTCCGGGTGGGCCCGGCCAGGAGGCGAGGGCGTCCAGGTCCGGGCGGAACTGCGGCCGCAGGCCGGTGATGTGGGTGTGGAGTTCCCGGAGGTAGGGGCTGGGCCAGGCGGGGTAGTTGGTGATGACCACCGATGGGCGGGCCGGTGGGGTCATGGTCGAGGGGTCTCCTGTTTGCAGAGGGTGCGCCACCACCGGGTCAGGGAGCGGTGACGGTCCAGGCATACAGCTCGGCTGCGGTCGGCGCCGGTCCATTCCACGGCCACCTCCACTGGCTGGCCGGTGTGGATCCGGGCGGCGAGGTCGCGGGCGGCCTGCTCATGGCCGCCGGTGGTGGTCTCGGTGCCGTTGTCGCTCAGGTGCAGCACCCGCACCCGGTCGGCCACCGCCCCCCACCGCTTCTCCATGCCCGCGCTGTGCACGGTGCGGGCGTGGGTGAGCTGGGCGGTGTCGGCCAACACCCCCATCGAGGGGTCGGTGTCCAGCAGGTCGAGGAGTACTCGGTGCGGGGCCGCTTGCCACCAGGCGGGGTGGTGGAGTTCGACCACCACCGGCACCGCAAGGTCCACCAGGGCCGGGACGGGGGTGGTCAACGGGTGGCGGGCCAGTAGCCGCACCCATCCTGCTCCTACCGCCGCGGCGGCCCGGGCCAGGGACTCCAGTTCCAGGCGTGCCCGGTCCGGGGCGGCGACAGCGGGGTGGATGTCGGCGAGGTCGAGGCCGGCGAGGTCGAGGCCGGCGGTGACGCCGATGATCGGCACCGTCCCTGCGGCGGCCAGGCGCCACTTCTCCCATGCGTCCGGGGGCACACCGACTCAGTCGAGCCGTGGGTGCAGCCAGCCGGAGCAGGGCCGCATCGCCTACCTGGGAAAGATCCGGGGTAAGGGGGCATGACACGGAGCAGGCCCAACCCGAGTCACCCCTTCAGGTACGGCCACGACCAGACGCCATCAAGGAGGAGATCGTTGGCACCACCCCCTGGTGGTGCTTCACATGGTCGACGGGCTCATGGGGCCGATGCGTTGCTCTGGCGTTTGTCGCGGGCATAGATGACGGTCGACTTGCCGTTGCCTGGAGTGCGACGGTCCAACTCGAACAGGGTGGTGGCGGCGAGCACATCGCTGAGCTTGGTGTAGCCGTAGCTACGGGAATCGAAATCCGGCCGTTGCTTGGTGATGATGTGGCCCACGACAGCCAGCGGGGCCCAGCCGTCATCGTCGGAAGAGGCCTCCACGGCGTGACGGAGCAGGTTGACCAGAGCGGTGTCGCCCTTCAGCGTGGCCGTCGGTGTCCGCGCAGGCTGTTTCGCCTCGGCTGGGGCGGCGCTGGCGTGTAGGTTCTCGATGTAGATGAACTTGTCGCACGCCGCGACGAACGGCTTGGGTGTCTTGCGTTCCCCGAAGCCGAAGACGGTCAGACCTGCCTCACGGATCCGGGAGGCCAAGCGGGTGAAGTCGCTGTCGCTGGAGACGAGGCAGAACCCGTCGAAGCGCTCGGTGTAGAGCAGGTCCATCGCGTCGATGACCATCGCGGAGTCGGTAGCGTTCTTGCCCGTGGTGTAGGAGAACTGCTGAATCGGCTGGATGGACTGGGCGAGCAACTGGTTCTTCCATCCCTTCAGCTGGGTGCCGGTCCAGTCGCCGTAGGCGCGTTTGACGTGAGCGGTGCCATACCTGGCGACCTCCGCCAACAGTTCCTCGACCATGGCGGGTTTGGCGTTGTCAGCGTCGATCAGCACCGCCAGTTTCGTGGCGTGCTCGACAGGGGCGGCTGTGGCCATGCGCTACGGCTCCATCCGGTGAAGAAGGGGCACCAGTCGGGGGAGGGGCTCTGCCACCAACATGGCACGGCGCCCGTGCGCTGTGAAAGCCACAAGCGCCTTGTCATCGCTCGAAACGACCGGGCACATCCAGCTAGCGGGTCCTGGCCGCGGCGGTGGTCTGCTCGGGCGAGCGAGCCCTCACCGGGTCCGCTGTGACCAGCGCCAGGTCCCGCCAGCGCGAACATCAAAGGCAGATTGACGGGCGCACACGACCGGCCCGGACACCTACCGGCCAGAGTGGACACCGCCAGGCGTCCCCGAAACCAGGTTGCCAGGTTCATCGACCCACAACCGCCGTTCCCCAGCGGCGGTCACCGAGATTCCGAGGCGCCCGCGGTCCGGAGCCCCCGCCGCTTCCCACAAGCGGCGCGCGTGATCGATCTCCGCACCCAAGTCCCGGGGGCCGAACCGGTGCGCCTCGAAGTCATCGTCTTCGGGAACGTACTCGACCAAGGCCCACGATCCCCGCCGGTCGAACAGGTAGATGGTCGCCTCGCCGCTGTCGTCTCCCGCGTGGTAACGGACCACGTTCAGGTGCTTCACCAACGCTCCGACCATCAATGCCAGACCGCCAGCTGGGTCGGCGTCGCACACCGGCATCGGGTTGATGGTGGTGCGGTACTCCACGGCGCCGGCAGCCTGCTCATCGATGAAGTCCCTCCATCCCCCAGCAGGCACCCGTTGATCGCGCAACCACATGAACGGTGCGTCGCCGATCACGCGCCCGTGCGCCATACCCTGCTCGTCGACGACCAGCCGCAGCAAGTTCGTGGTCGCGAAACCGGTCGCCCACGGGGTGACGATGACCCCTCCGGGGCGGGTCTGGCAGATCCACGCCCCGGGGATGTCCCGTGCCGCCACCGTGGCCAGCACCCGGTCAAAGGGTGCCCGGCCGGGCGCTCCGTGGGCACCATCCCCGACGAGCAACTGCGGCTTGTACCCGGCGGCAGCCAGGTTGGCTCTCGCCTGCTGAGCGAGGACCAGGTCGATCTCGATGGAAGTGACGTGCTCTGGGCCCAGGCGTTCGCACAAAAGCGCACAGTTGTACCCCGTCGCGGTACCGATCTCCAGGACATCCATCCCCGCGGTGACGTCCAGGGCTTGGAGCATGGCAACGACCAGGGAGGGCTGGGAGGCTGAGGAGGTGGCGCGGTCGCCGCGGCCGTCCGGGTAGGCGGGGGTGCCATCATCGACCTGGGTGATGACCGAGACGTCGTCATAGGCCCACCGGGACCAGTTCGGATGTGAGCGGGGAACGCAGATGAGCCTGCCGTCTCCGGCATCGACGTCCAAGCCCCAGACGGTGTCGGGAAGGAAAGCGTGCCTGGGCACCTTTTCCACAGCCTGACGCCAGGCCGGGTCGGTGAGGACACCGCGGTCCGCCAACCGGGCGGCCAGGGCGGATCGTCGTTCGATGTGCGGGTCGATCACGTGCCCTGCTTCTCCCCGCCGCCTCCGTGAGGGCTGGGATGCTGGGAGTCGTTGTCCTTGGGATCGCCGCGCTGGTCTTGCGGCTGGTCGGGGTTGGAGTGCTTGCCCATGTTCTGCTCTCCTTACGGTCCGCTGCGAGATGACTGTAACCGTGTGTGACCCTCTTGCTGTGGTGCTGACCGGATGTGGCCTGGATGCGGCAAGGACGCTTCGTTGAATGGGAATGCGGGAAGAGGCTCTATCCGCTCACACGGACTTGGGACACCGTCATGCCAGGGGTTGTCGAGCAGATGTAGGAGCTGTACGCGGGCCTGCTGGGTGTCGGACTCGACGGCACGGGCGTGGCGCTGTTTCCACAACACAGCGAGCCAACACAGGGCTCAGGTGACGACTTGTTGACCGGACTAGCGGAGGTGTCACGGGCGAGTCGTGGACTTCGGTACGTGCCGGGACAGCGGCACTCGGCTGGGATTCGTGTACGGAGTTGCGCAACACTAGCTTCGTACAGTTGCTACTCAGCTCGGGGCTGCGCCACCAAGAGGGCGGGTGACTGCTCACCGGCGAGCTGCACTCCCGGCGCCTGTGCCACGGCCGTCACATTCACGGGCGCATCGCCGGAGCCGTGTCCCGGGCCAAGAAGAGTCGCGCCTACTACGCCTCGGCCGAGGCCGTGGGCCTGGTCGAGGCTTACACGGTCTGCGGGCCACCGCGTACCTGGCCTCGAGACCGCAGGCATTGTCGCTTCATTCGGGGCGCCGAAGCGCTTGCGGAACTGTGTGGGGATGGCATATCCCAGCAGATCCGCGCATCGGTTTAGGTAGATGGCCCCGCCGTTGAGCCAGGAGCACAAACCAGACCCTGGACCGTCAGCAACCGGGGGTCCCCGCGAGGAGGGGGCCAGGGGGCCAGCTCCTCGACCACGCCCATGCTCGGGACGAAGTCCACGGCTTGGGCCCCTGGTCGTGGGTCAGCTGTGTGCGCTCTCGGCGGACCGTGAAGGGCCATCCCGACGTCTGTTCTTGCGACGAATACTTAAGGTGTGCGATCATGCTCACACGGCGACCGAGGGCGCCGCGTCTCCCCCATCTCCACCCGGCGCTGGGGCGCGAGGCCAAAACGGCGGTACCGCCCGCCCTCACCTTCCAACAACCGCTGCAGTGCGACAGGACTTCTTCGAGCGTGGCCGGGGCGCTGGGAGCCACCATGTCCCGTCACACCGAACTCATCCGAGCCCGCTCCGCCGCCACCGGGGAAAGCCACGCCACTGTTTTCAAGGCCATAGCCGCTTTGCCCGCTGGAGCGCCGGTCATCCCCGAGGCCACTGATGACCAAGCCCGACTGGAGACAGACCTCCTTTTGGAGCTTCGCGACCTAGGCACCATGGGCCCCCCATATGACCCGCCGCTGGGCATCACGCGCTGCACCCCCAGCCCGGACAGGGCGGTGTTGGAGATCGCTCGTCCACACCTGTCTGATGCATTGACCCTCTGGCTGCCCCGTAGCGATGCCGATAGCGAACCCTTGGGCGTTCCTGGTCTGCGCGTTCGGCACCGAGGCCGCTTCCTCGAGTTGCGCCAGCTGGGCCTGGACGCATTGGTCAAGATTCCCGCGACCCGAGCGCAGTGGTCTTGGGCCCGTGATCAGGTGCACGCTCTGCATACCTGCCTGGGGACTCCGCTCTGGAGCACAGATCCCCTCTCCCTGACTGCCCTGGAACGCCACACCATCGCCATGCGCCACAAGCACTTCCAAGGCCCGGGATCGCTGGAATCCGTCCGTCTGGGATCGGCGCTGCTACGCCGGTTGCGGCTGCTGAAGACACATAATGCGACGGGGGTCGCTGGATACTCGGATCTGTGGCGTGGGCTTCCCTCGTCCCGCTTCGGGGGCTTCCCCGTACACCTTGAGTGGGGGCGCCCCCACCATGTGGCGGCTCTGGCTCGCCAGTTGGCCGATCCTGCATCCCTGGTAGCGCTGCCCGGGGCTCTGCGCCAAACTCTGGAACAGAGCTCCTCCTCAACGATTCACATCCGCAGTGCTCATGACATCGAAGTAGCGCTGAGGCCCTGTCCAGTCTCATTCGACGGGCCTTTGTGGGACTGGGAGCGTCGTCTTCCCCTCCACGGCACGCACCAAGCCCCGCAGAAGAGGCCATCACATTTGTCTCCTGTGACTGTCCTCAACATACTCATCGACGCCTTCACAAACGAGCACTTTGGCCCTCTTGCCCGCGAAGAGCTGCAGATCAAGCCCAGGGGGAGCAACGGTTGGTATGTCGTCTTGCCCGACCGGATCCATCACCCGGTCGAGTACCTGCGCATCCTGGCCTGGTCCCGAGTGTTCGCAGGGTTGTGGCCGACCGACCTACAGGACGCTGTGGACGTTCATGACACTGGCCGCCTCCTCCGGATGGTGAAGCTCAGTGGGGTGGATGTGGCCTTTCATTGACCCCGCATCCGACCATGACCTGCGTACTCGCCTCTGTGAGAGGCTGCTGCATCACTCAGAAGGCGGTATCGCGACAACCACGATTTGCGGCACTCGGTTTCCGTAGACGCCGCATGCGTGAGCAGGTAGTGCCGAGGCTGCGTTCGGCGGTATCCCTTAACTATGCGCGTTCGCATCCTGGGTGCTGGACAGAGCCGTGACGCAGGCGCCCAAGGACGCGGCGTGGCCGACGGTACCTTGCCCATCACCTGCACTGGCGCACGCAGGGCACCGGAGGTGGCCCACCGGGACATGCGCCTCAGGGTGACGCAGCCCACGGGCACTTGCGCGCACCGCCCGGCGATACGCTCTCGGTCCAACCCCTCCAGGCTCTCCGAGTGTCATATCTGCGGTGGACAGCCCTTCAAGAACACGCAACACTGAACGTCCGACGCATGGAGGGAATCAGTGGTGACCGTACGAGTTCGTGATCTGGTGGTACCTCCTCGTATTGCCCGGTTGCCTCGTGTTGGAGCCCTACCTGTTCCCTGGGCCACTCAGTGGAAGAGCTCCGACACCAGTACCAGCATCACATTCACCGATCGCGGGCGCACGGTGACCTGCACCTGTCAACCTGGCAAGGGCACTCCCGTCTTCGGCCAACCCTGTCCGGACCGTCAGCGGCGCGCGGTCATCGATCGGCTGTGCAGCATCTGTGGCACGCCGATCAAGCCCACGAGCCAGTGCGCGTTCATGGTTGGCGAAAGTTATCCGGCAGGGGTCCTTGTGGAGCCGCCCACCCACCCGCGGTGTTTGTCTTTCGCTTTACACGCATGTCCGGTCCTCGCCAGTGCCCACGACGAGGGGAGCGTCCTTACCGCCCGCGAGTACACGGTCGTCGAGCAGCGCGCAGTCGGAGTCAAAGACGGCGAAGTGGTGCACCAACTTTTCGAAAGATCCCACCTGGGGGTGGTGGACCTGCTTGGTCTGATTCCGAAGGATGGTGCGCTAACGCCAGCCCGGGCATGGCTCGCGGCCAGGTCTAAGTGACTGCTTACCCTGCGGTTACGTCCACTCACCGGGGCGATGTCGTCGGCGACTTAGGCCCGGTAGGCGACTGATTTTACTGGTTCCGCACAACTTCCCCAGCCCCCCGAGCGATCTCACCCACGGTCTCGTCCAAGCGCTGGACGTCCTTGCGCAGGTTCTGAATTTCCAAGCCGATGTCCATCATCATCGCAATGACGCCGATCGCGGCCACCCGATCGGCGGGGACGTCCTCCAGAGCAGCGACGTAGCGGCCAGCTAGGGCGTCGATGCTGTCTTGGGCGAGCTGGAAAGCCGCTTCGGTGCCGCCGCCTTGAAAGCGAGCGTACTCATCCAGCAGCGTGTCGCGGTGCATGGTGCGTTCCTCCTGCGCGGTGGCGGAGGGACGGGCGGTGGTGCGTGCCATGGGCGGCGTTCTCCTTCTCGGTGGCGAGATCGGAACTAGGTCCTCACACAGCCGGGTTCGAGCGGGTGAGGCTGGTACGGCGGATGCTGCAAGCTCGAATCACCAAACCGCGAGACTCACACCAGTGAGCCTGGCGGTCAACCCAGCCAGATTGTTGATGCGTTCGCCCAGTGGTAGCGCAGGAGCTTTGGGGCGGTGCACCAGCGGGATACGGCTGGCGATCGAAGGGATCATCGTTCTAGCTCCGGCGCGGCCAGTCGATGACCAGGCGACTGTGGGGCTTGTCGATGACCAGCCGCGGGTCTGAGGCTGGCAGCCGGGTGCGGGCCTCACCGACGGCCATGCGGAAGGTCGGGGCGGGCGCGGCGTTGCCCCAGCCGGAGTCCCAGGCGCCGACCTCGGTGACGACCTGCTCGGTGAGTTCGGCGGCGCGCGGACCGTGGCCGATGACCCCGATCTCCCAGAACCTGCCCTGGTCGTCCTCGCCTTCGCGGATGGTGAAGTAGGCCAGGCTGCCACCGTCCAGGGCGGCCATCGCGCCCCAATGGAAGTGCGGGGTGAAGCCGGGTCGGGAGCCGGGCATGCGGGACAGCCCGTTGGGCAGCGCGCAGGCCAGGTACAGGTACAGCCACTCCCAGTTTCCATCCCCGCGGAGCTTCACCCCGGTGTAGGCCTTGGTCGGCTCATGGTCCAGCACGGTGCGCAGTGCCTCGTGGTCCACGTCCTGCTCGCTGAAGGTCTCCAGACGTACGTTTCCTTCGCCGGCCATGGGCACGCGGGTGCAGATGTCGTCGCACACGCCCTTGCGCAGGGGCACGAACGTGGCCATCTCGCAGGAGGTGGTCTTCCAGGTGTCGCGGTCGCGTTCGAAGGCGAAGCTGCGGGAGATGCTGCCGCGGATCCGCATCGGCAGGACCAAGCGTCCGCCGGGGGCGAGCTGGTCCAGGAGCTTGACCGGGATGTCACCGGCGCCGACGGTGAACTGGATGCGGTCGAAAGGTGCGTGCTCGGGCAGCCCAGCCGCGCCGTCGGCCAGCACCACGCTCACGTTCGAGGCTCCGGCCGCGGCGAGGTTCGCATGGGCGTTGTCGACGAGGTCCTGGTCGATGTCCATGGTCCACACATGACCCTGCGGACCCACCAGACGGCTCAAGACTGCGGCGTTGTAGCCGGTGGCGGCTCCGGCCTCCAAGACCCTGTGGCCGGGTTCGGCGCCCAGCTGCTCCAGCTGGGTGGCCACGATCGAGGGTGCGGAGATGCAGGAGATTATCGTGCCCGTCTCGTCGTGCTTGATGGGCACGGCGTCCTCGACGTAGGCGGTTTCAGGGTCGACGCCGGGTAGGAACCGGTGGCGCTCGACGGCCCGGAAGGCGGCGATGACCTCGGGGGAGCGCAGGTGGCCGGTGTCGGCCAGGCGGGTCACGAGCGCTTGGCGCAACTCGGCGGGGTCAACGGTGGCAGTCAGAGTGGTCCTCACCCCGCTCAGGTTAGAGGCCACGAAGGCTGACCGGCGGGTAAACACGTCATCTCCCTTTACGCCAGCGAAGATGAGCTGTCGGTTCAGTGAGGCAACCGTACGCACCCAGGTCTTCTCACAGGACGACTACGCGCTGCACCACTCGCACCCAAGCTGACTGCACTTCATCCACCGGCCGACATCCAGCGGCGGCTGCTGGGTGTCGGCCAGGCGGTGCGGTGATGCCCGGCCGCCAGGGCACGGGTTCAGCCATACCAGGGAGTCTCGGGGCGCTGCAGGAGCTGTACGCGGGCGTACAGGGCGCCGAACTCGTCGGCGCGGGTGTAGCGCTGATTCCACAGCGCGGCGAGCCAGGGCAGGGCGGAGAGGAGCTGGTGCTGGTTGGCGGGGGTGATACCGAGGCCGGGCATGAGCGCGAACAAGGTGCTATCAGGGATCTCGCGGGCGCTGATGTGTTCGATCAGGTCGGCGGCGTCGAAGAAGTCACTGCGGTGCCCGCTGTGCTGGAAGTCGACGCAGGCACTACTGTCGCCGTCGCGGAGCCTGTTGAGGAGGTTGAAGTCACCCCGGGAGAACACGGCGTGGCCACCGGCTCAGAGAGTTAGCCGCACTAGACCTGGATCGGTGGCGCTGGCATAGGGAAAAATCCTGGATCTGGGTGCCGGAGCGGGAGGCCACACTGTCGTCCCAACTCCTGAGCAAGGCGCGTACCCCTCACCCGGCGTTGCAGGAGCTGATGCGGCACCCTGGGGGACGTCTTCCGTCCATGTCGGTCGTCACCGAAGGAGCCAGCCATGACCAGGGCCGAGCCCACCGTAGACGTGTGCGTCCTGCTCACCCGCCAGGACGGCCGGGTCCTGCTCGGTCGTCGCCAAGCCACAGGGTTCGCCGACGGCCAGTACGGCATCCCCGGCGGGCACCTGGAGGCCGACGAGTCTGCCCCCCAGGGAGCGGCCCGTGAGCTCAAAGAAGAGCTCGGCGTGGTCATTGACCCCGCCGACCTGGTGTGCGCCCACGTGGCCCATCACCGCAACAGCAGGGGCAAGACCCGCATCGGTTTCTTCTTCACCACCACACGTTGGCAGGGCACCCCGAGCAACATGGAACCCGACCTGTGCTCGGGTCTGTCCTGGGAGGATCCCGCCGACCTGCCCGAGACCACGATCCCCTACATCGCCACGATCATCGACCGGATCCGGTCAGGCGAAACCTTCTCCACCCACGGCTGGAACGGGGCACACTGACCCCACAGCGGCCAGGAGCACGGCCGCCCCGACGTCACCCACAAGGTGGTGCCCGTGCCGACATCCCCTCACATCGGCCCCCAACTGGTCCGACACCGGCGCAGGCGTGCTCTGACCCAGGAAGAACTGGCCGCCGCAGCCGGAGTCAGCGTGGACGTGGTGCGCCGGTTGGAGCAGGGCAGGCGCACCAGTGCGCGCCTGGCCACCCTCGACGTCCTCGCTGATGCCCTGGGTTGCACCACTGCCGTACTGCTCACTCCCGAACAGTGCACCGCGGCCGAACCGCCGTTGGCGGTCGACGGAATCCGCCATGCCCTCACCTCGCCCGAGGCGCTCGGCCTGATCGAGTCCGCCGAGTCCACGCCCGCGGACCCGGCGGAGCTGCGTGAGCAGATACGACGGGTGTGGGCGCTCTACCAGGACGGCGCCTACACCCAGGTCACTGTCCGTCTGCCCGAACTCATCAGTCAGGCCCGCGCCGCCGCCCGCCAGGGTGGTGGAGACGCACAAATACAGGCGGAGGGCGTCTTGGCCACCGCCTGCCAGGCAGCGGCCGGGGTCACGATCACGTTGGGCCACAAGGACCTGGCGTTTCTGGCTGTGGAGCGGGCCATGGCCGCCGCCCGTGCCAGCGGATCGCACCTGCACCACGCGGCCGCCGCGAACTTCCTGTCCTGGATCTACCGCCGCCAGGGTCGCTTGGACGATGCAGAAAAGATCGCCACCCGTGCAGCTGAGACAGTCGAACCCCCTTGGAGTGGCGCAACCGAGGAGGAACTGGCGGTGTTCGGTGCGTTGCTGGTCAATGCCGCCGGTGCCGCTGCTCGCGCTGGAGGGGTACGACGCTGCCTTGACCTGACGGCTGTGGCACGGTCGGCCGCGGAACGCCTCGGGAGCGATCGGATCGACCAGTGGGCGGTATTCGGCCCCGGGGTGGTGGCGATGACCGCCGTCAACGACGCCGTCGAGCTCGACGACCTGGACCTGGCCCACCGCCTCATCGGACAGGTGCCCACCACGCGTGGAGTGCCAGCGTCCTGGCGGGCCCGCTATCTGCTCAACTGCGCCCACACCCGTGTTGAACTCCGGCACGATCAGCAGGCGACAGCGGCACTGCTGGAGGCGCACCGTAGCGCCCCCGAGTGGGTGCGCTACCACCCTCAAGCCCGCACCACGGCGCAGACACTGTTGGAACGCGGCAACGGACGACGCACCCCAGGTCTCATCGGACTCGCCCACCGATTGGAGGAGTGAAGAGGACCAGGCAGCGCTATATCGCGACGGTTACCGACACGGTTCACTGACGATGGGGGAGTCCTCGCCCGCGTGGACCCTCCTGAGGTGGACCAGGGCCCTCGCCTGCGTGGGTAGGCCACCACGGCCTACCGCACCAGATGCCGCCAGACCAGAGGGACAGCACGGCCCTTCACTCCATGAGGGAGCACGCCTACTTTCGGTGAGTGCAGAGGTTCGTCGACCGCGACGAATCCAGAGGACCCGAAGGGAAGGTCACGCCCATGGACACCGTGTTCGCCTACACGCCGCCCCAGGCCACCACACTCGGCACCGTCCACACCCACACCCTCGGGAATGTCCCCGAGGACAGCGAGGACAACGACCGCTACTTCACCGACGTCGGTGTCGGCGTCGAAGACGACGCGTAACCCTTCGCTCCGTCGCCGCCCACCCGCACGGCGGGCGGCGACGCCCTCTGCTCGAAAGGACATCCCCTGTCGATGCGCTGGGTCGCCGGACACCACCACACCCGCCCTCCGCACACCGTCCCCGCCACGGCCATCCCCCTCACCGTCCACCACATGCCGGTCTGGACGATGGACGCGCCTCCGCACCGCACGGTGACCACCGACCAGGCCGCCGTCACCGTCATCGGCCGCTGCGCAGCCAGCGACATCGAACTGCGCACCGCAGCGGAGAAGGCGCTGCGGACCCGGGACTGGTCGGTGTTCACCCACTGGGCAGGCTCCTACCTCACCGTCCTCACCACCAGGCAGGAGACTGTGACGGTTCCCGACCTGGCTGGTACCTGGCCCCTCTACTACACCCACCACAACCACGGGTGGTTCTGGGCCACCCGTGCCCGTCCCCTGGCACAGATCACCGGTGCAGCGCTGGATGTAGAAGCTCTGGCTGCGCACCTGGCCGCTCCCTTGGTCGAAGAGTTGCGCTCCACCCGCAGCCTGTGGCACGGCATCCACCAGGTCCCACCCGGTCACACCCTGCACCTGACCCACGACCGCGCCACCACCATCGCCCCCGCTCCCCTGTCCGGTCTGGACCCCGGCCAGGTCCCGGAACGGTTGCGCACCGCCCTGACCGAAGCCGTCGCCCTGCGCACCCGAGAAGGCGATCGGGCGAGCGCAGACCTGTCCGGCGGCATGGACTCCACCACCGTCGCGCTGCTCGCCGCCCGCACCACCGAGGTGTACGCCGTCACCTACACCGCCCCCGGCCTGGGCAACCACACCGACCTGCACCACGCCCGCACCGCGGCGGCCACCACACCCGCCATCACCCATCGCCTCGTCCACGGCGGCCCCAACACCCTGCCCTACACCGACCTGCACCAGACCACAGCGACCGACGCCCCCGCCCTGGACCTACGCGCCTGGAGCCGCCACCGGGCCTACCTCACACCCGCGGCCGAAGCGGGCAGCACCGTGCACCTGACCGGCAACGGCGGCGACAACGTCCTGTCCACCGGCCCCGCCCATCTAGCCGATCTCCTCGCCAACGGCCACCACCGCCGTGCCTGGACCCAGACCCTCGCCCACGCCCGCCTGTGGCGCGTACCCGCCCACCGCCTCGCCCGCGCCGTTCATCACTTGGCCCGCACCCGCTACCCCGACGCGTTGCGGGCCTTGGCCGACAACCTGGAGCACCGCGCCCGGCCCCCGCGTTTGGAACGCACCCTGTCCTGGACGGCCCCGACCGCCACCGCGGCCTGGCTCACCCCGCCCCTGTGCCGCCTCCTGGCCCACCAGACCCGCCACGCCGCCGAAACCCACGACCACGCAAGGCTCCTGCCCGGACAGTGGGCCGACCACCGGGGCCTGCGCTACTACGCCGCCGGCCACACCACCTTCCGCGACCTCGCCCACCACGACCTCGGCGTGGACATCAGCGCCCCCTTCCTGGACAACGCCCTCGTACGCGCCACCCTGACCGCGCCCTCCTGGACCCGCGCTGACGCCTACCGGTTCAAGCCCACCCTGCGCCAGGCCATGACCGGAGTACTGCCGCCAGGGGTGTGGGAGCGCGCGTCGAAGGACGCCTTCACCACCCACGCCTACCAAGGCCTACGCCGCAACGCCTCGGTCATGCGAGATCTGCTCACCACCGCCCACGTGGGTGAACTCGGCGTCATCGAAACCACACCCGTGCTGGCAGCCTTGAGCCGGGCCGTGGACGGGCGTACCGCACCCCTGGGAGCCCTCGCTCAGGTCATCACCACCGAAATGTGGGTGCGCTCCCTGGCAGACGAACCCGCCTGGTGGACCCAAGCACACCACACCGCCACCGTGGGGGAGAGGCCATGATCGGCCGTGTCCGCCCCACCCGATGGGCCGCCGCGGCGATGGACCCACACGGTCGCGGCGCACTGATCCTGAACCTGCGCGACGGCTCCTGGACCCACCTCAACCCCACGGCCGCCGCCTACTGGAACGAAGCCCTCACCGGAGGCCGCACCCACCTCGACGCACTGACGGCCCTGGCTGAGCGCTTCGACGTTTGCCCCGAACGCCTCGATACCGACCTGCTCCCACTCCTGGACGACCTGCGCCAACGACGCCTCATCACCACACAGGAGCCCCGGTGACCAGTCCCATGGCCCTACCCAACCACCACACGCCCGTGACCTGGAAACTCAAGGCGCTCGCCGCGCTGGCGTTCATCTGCGCGATCTGCCTGCTCCGCCTGCCCTTTCGGACTACCATCGCCACCATCGAAATCCTGCACCGGCTCCCGCTGACCACCCCCACCACCACGGACCCGACCCTCGCGCGCCTCGCGAACGCCTGCGCCCGTGCCGGTGCTTGGTGGCCAGGCCGAGCCGCCTGCCTGGAGACCTCACTGACCCTGGTCCTTGCCGCCGTCTTCACCGGCCGCCGACTCCACTGGTGCCTGGGCGGCCGGTTCGACCCACCCGCCACCCACGCCTGGGCCCAAACCCCCGACGGCACCCCCATCGGAGAAGACGACACCACCGCCTGGCCGTGGACCACAGCTCTGCGCATCTGACCCGCCCACAACGAACCGGATCCTTCGATGACCGACACCACGACCACCCCGCCCGCCATCACTGCCGCCCTGGCCCGGGTGGACGAGACCCACTACCGCGGCACCGACAAACGCGCCGTCCGACAGACCACCCCCGCCTCGGTCATCGAACGCCACCTCCCCCTCCTCGACATCCAGGAAGGCATGCGGGTGTTGGAGATCGGCACCGGCTCCGGCTACTCCACCGCACTCCTGGCCGAACTCACCGGCCCCCACGGAGCAGTGGTGTCCGTAGACGTCGAAGCCGACCTCATCACCCGCGCCACCGGACTCCACCACCAGGCCGGCTACACCACCATCACCTCCCTGGCCGGAGACGGCTACGCCGGAGCCCCCGACCACGCACCGTTCGACCGGCTCATCGCCTGGACCACCCCACCCCACCTGCCCACCGCCTGGATCGAACAGGTCCGCCCGGGCGGGATCATCCTGGCCCCGCTGGTGTGCGCACCGATCGCCTACTCCACCGCCATGGCCCGCATCACCGTGGCCAACGACCACACCCCTGGACCCACCACCTTGTCCCGAGGCCAGTACGTGCCCATGACCACCCCCGCCCTGGACCGGTCCCGCTACGCCACCATCTCCCGCATCATCGACGGCGAGCGTAGCCCCTCCTACATCTCCGCCCCCTGGATCGCCGCTACCGGAACCCGAGGTCTGGCCGAGACGGTGTTCACTCGCATGCTCCACGCTTCCCACACCGAGCCCGTCGATGTCGGCTGGCCGGAGATCGAGCACTTCAAGCTCTGGGCCATCGCCCACGAACCGGCCGGGCTGACCATGGCCCACCGCGGCAAGGAAACCTTGGTCGGCATCACCACCTCTGACCACGTCGGATTCGTCGCCCTGTTCCCCGAAACCCGGCTCGTAGCCGATTCGGCTACGTCACCGCCCCTAGAGCACGTTCGCGACCTGATCCAGGAGTGGAAGGAGCACGGCCGACCAACGATTGACACCGTGGGCGTGCACGCCACACCCATCGACCAAGGGTGGACGCTCACGCTAGCCCCCGCCCCAAGAAGCGTCGCCTGAACACGCGCCCTGCGTCCGACGGCCTCCCCCAAGCCCTATAGAGCCCACCTCTGCAGATGACTGAGGCCAAGACGCTGCTGCTACCTTCACCCGACGTGACCACTCAACGAAACAGGGACCATGACCAGCACCACCACCCCATCAGCGCACACCTTGCGCGAGGCCATGGTCCGTGAGGTGGTCGCCAACCGCGCCCACGTCGGCGTGCCTTTGGCCCCGGCCGTGGAGGAGGCCCTGTCCCAGGTGCCCAGGGAAGCGTTCCTGCCCGGCCTGGAACTGGGTGAGGTATACGCCGACCAGGCGGTGGTGACCAAACGCGACACCGAACGCGGTGTGGCGCTGAGCTCGGTGTCCGCACCCACCGTCATCGCGCTCATGCTCGACCGGGCCGACATCCGCCCCGGCCACCGGGTCATGGAAATCGGGTCGGGCGGCTACAACGCCGCCCTGATCAGCGAACTCGTCGGGCCGCACGGGCAGGTCACCTCGATCGACATCGACACCGACGTCATCGACCGCGCCCACCGCTGCCTGACCGGCGCTGGGTACACCGATGTGCACCTGGCGGTGGCCGACGGCGAGTACGCCTTCTCCTCCCGGGCCCCCTTCGACCGCATTATCGTCACCGCCGGCGCGTGGGACGTGCCCGCCGCCTGGGCCGAGCAGCTCGTGCCCGGGGGGCGTCTGGTCGTGCCCATGCGCATCCGCGGGCTGACCCGGTGCCTGACCCTGGAGCACACCGGCCAGGGATACTGGTCGGCTCTGTCCCAGGACATGTGCGGGTTCGTGCGCATCACTGGCGCGGGCGAGCACTGGGAGGACATGCCCTACCTCAACGACACCGACGGGCAACACGTCGGGTTGCGGCTGGAGGACGGCCCCGACGTCGACGTCCAGGCCCTGCGCATCGCGCTCGCCCAAAAGCCCGTTACCGCCTGGTCGCAGACCCTGGTGGCTTATGACGAGGCCACCGACGCCCAGGACCTGTGGCTGGCCACGGTGGTCGACGATTGGGCGCTGCTCACCGCCGACCCCGGCGCGGTCAAGGCCAAGCTGGTCAAGCCCACCTGGAACCACGGCACGCCTGCCCTCATCGCTCCAGATGGGGCGAGTTTTGCCTACCGCACCCTGCGCCGCCACCCCGACCGTGAGGACCGGTGGCAGTTCGGCGCTATCGGCCACGGCCCCACCAGTGCCGTTACCGCCGAGCGGCTGTGCGCGCTGATACAGGAGTGGGACCACGACTATCGTCACGGCCCCGACCCCAGCATCACCCTGGTCCCGGCCGACACTCCCAACGACCAGCTCCCGCCTGGACGCGTCGTGGACAAGCGGCACACTCGGTTGGTCCTGAACTGGACGAATAGGCCCTGAAGGAGAGGCCGCTCACCCGTGAAGTCCTCAACGTCGTGGAAGTTTCCACCGGGAAGTTCACCATCTTGTCCTGAACGGGACAGGAAGACCCCGTCGCCCTCAGTCTGCGGACGCGGACCCTGGCCGCGACTTAAGGGTTCCTAATACGCTGCAGCACTTGCCGCCCGCATCAGTTCACGCACCGGCATCGGTGCCGCAGCGCGCTCGCTGAGCCCTACGGTGCGGGCGAGCAGAGCGTTGGTGCGTGCTGACCGCACCTGGCCCACCGCAGGGATCACCGCTGTGGTCAGTACTTCCTGGGCGGCGCCCCATGCCCTCAGATGCACCAGCGCGTGCAGTTGGTGGACCGCATCGACCAGCGGCCCGCGCGGGTAGCGGGCAGGACGCTGCTCCCGAGCCAGCGCGAACAGCTCCTGGGCCCGGTCCCAGTTGCCGTTGTCGGCGTGGATCATGGCCTCGTGCCAAGTCAGCTCACCTTCGGTGATCCACCACGCCCAAGGCGGGTCATCGTCATTAGCGCCGTCTTGAAGACGAGAGCGAGCTCGGCGCAAGGTACCCAAAGCACGGATCGGCGTGTTGCTCTGCCCTTGAGACCGCGCCAGACGAAGCTCGAACAGGCAGGTCAGACGGGAGGAGAGCTGCTCGTCGAGCACATGCTCGCATACCTGGCGAGCCTGAAGGGGCAAGCATTCGTGAGCATCGTGCATCGCAAGCTGTGACAAGGCGAACAGCTCACCGCCGCGGTCCTCACCCACACGCGCCGCCAGAACCGAGGCGCTGGTCAGCCGACGAGCCAGCACGTGCTCGTCGGCATCGAAGGCCAGCCACCCGGCCACCTGCAACGCCTCCGCTGCCGCCGAGACCACGTCCGCTGACGCTCCCGCTCGTGCGCTGGCGTGGGCCGTGTGTGCCGCGCGCACCGCTGCGGGCACCAGATCTGTTCCGCCCAAGGCCACGTCCAAAGACACCAGATGGGCACTGGTTGCCCGAATACGACTCGCCTGGGCCGGTGCTCCCGGTTCGACCGGCTGGTCGGCGAACACCTCGGGGTCGACCTGGAGCACCTGGGCCAGCAACAACCGGTAGCGCTCACGGATACCGCTACTGCCTGCTTCCCAGGCCCGGATCCGTCGGGTCAGGCTCTCGGCGGTGGCGGTGTTGTGCCGCCCGGCGGCCTGCACCAGTTCCACCGCGAGCCGGTGCACGTCCCATCCCAGCTCGGTGCGCTGCTGCCGTAGAGCCTGTGCCCACCTGGGCAAGTGCGGGGTCTGTGGGGTCATGGCCCGTTCCTTCCCCCGGGACGGACAGCGGACGCAACCAACGTCCGTGTTCGTCCGCGAACGTCACTGGTGCTGCCTTCGTCTGCGAGGCGAATCTTGTTCTCACGTTCTGTGATCACCCTCTGGCGAGTGTGAGGACCCCCGTGAACTCCGATACCCCCGGCCTGTCCCAGGCCTTCCCCGCTGCGCTGCATCTGTTGACCTACGACGTACGTGGCACGATGACGGCGACCGGGCAACCCAAGCCCACCCGGCAAACCGGCCTGGTCAACCACACCCACCAGCTCCTGCGTGGCCTGGCCGAGCAGCACCCCACCACACAGCTGACCATCACCCGCACCGGCGCGGACCTCCCCGGCTACCTGGGCACGTTGCGCACCCCCGAAGGCCACCTGGTGCGCCTTCGTGGTGTGGCCACCCGTTTTCCGCAGTACCTGGGCGATGCGGCGACCGGCGGTAAGGACCCGGCCCGGGTCCAGCACTTTTATGAGGACCTCATCGACCAGGCCACCAACCCGGTCTGGTCACAGTTGGCACGTCAATACGCCGACCAGGTCCTGTCCGCGGGTGTGGACGACCTGCTGGTGCAAAACATCAACCCCCTGGTCGCGCTGCTCAAGGCCGAGGAGCACTCCCACCTGCCCGCGAAGCGGGTCGAGCGGCTGCAGATCACCGGTGTCATCCACGACGCGGCCCAGATGCATGCCCGGTTCACCTACCTGGCCCAGCGACTGGAGCACACTCGTGCCCAGGTGCGGCTGATCGCGGTCTCTGAGACGATCCGCCGCGCCCTGATCGCAGCCGGAGTGGCGGCGGATGCGGTGCGCACGGTGTTCAACGGCATGGACACCACCAGTTTCCTCCACCAGCTCGACGCCGTACGTCACCACGACGTCTTCTTGCAGGTGCGACAGCGCAACACCCTTGACGCCCAAGCGCGGGTGGTGCTGCTCTCGGCCCGGCGGGTGCCGTGGAAGGGGCACGAGGATCTCATCGAGGCCGCTCACCTGTTGCACACCCGCGGTCAGATGGACAACACCGTGGTGGTCATCAACGGTGCGGGGCTGGTGGACACCCGCACCCCCGGTTTCGAGCGTGATCTGGAGCAGATGATCGCCCAGCGCGGCTTGGGTGGGCGTGTGGTGTTGCTGGATGCCCTCACCCCGCAGGAGGTCGTCAGCTGCTACGCAGGTGCGCATGTGGCTGCTCACCCCAGCCGCGAGCCCGAGCCCTTCGGCTACACCAACATCGAAGCGATGCTCGCCGGGATGCCCGTGATCACCACGGCCCACGGCGGCCCGGCCGAGTACATCGACCACGGCCACAGCGGTCTTTTGGTGCCTCCGCACAATCCCACGGCTCTGGCCCAGGCCCTGCACCGCGTCCTGTCCGACCCGGCCCTGCACCAGCGCCTGTCCCACGGGGGCCGCGCCAAGGCCCTGACCTTCGGGCTGGAGCGGATGTTCACCGCCTACGCCCATGTCCTGTCTCGCACCCCCGCCGCTGTGAAAGCGAGCCTGTGATGACCTACATCCTCGGCGTCAACGCCGGTACGGCCACCTACCACGACGCCGCGGCCTGTCTGGTCGACGACTCCGGCACGGTACTGGCCTACATCGAGGAGGAACGCCTGAGCCGGATGCGTCACGCCGTGGGCACCCACATGCCCACCCTGGCGGTGGCCGCCTGCCTGCGCATCGCGGGCATCGACGCCCACCAAGTCGACGCGGTGGCCGTGGGCTGGGACGAACCGCGCCTGGCAGCCGCGGCTGGCCGGGGGTGGGAATTCACCTCCCCAGCCCACTTCCTGGCCGCGCTGGGATTGCCCCACCGGCCCAGCCTGCACTGTGTGCCCCACCACCAGGCCCACGCCGCCTCGGCCTTCCACGCCAGCGGCGATGAGGCCGCCGCGGTGCTGGTGGTCGACGGCAACGGCGAAAGCGAGTCGACGTCGCTGTGGCGAGCCCAACGCGGTCACCCCCTGGTCCAGATCGCAGTGTGGCCGCAGGTGGCCAGCCTGGGCCACCTGTACGAGGCCGCCTCCAGCTGGCTGGGGTTGGGCAAACGCGGTGCCGGAAAGACCATGGGCCTGGCCGCCTACACCGACCAGCGCCCCGATCCGGGGTGGATCCGTGTGGGCGAGCACGGCCTGCTCTCGGTCCTGGGCGATGACCCCACCTTGGACTATGAGGCCACCCGCGGCCGGTGGGCCAACCACATCACCCGTTTCGCCGGCGCCGCCCGCCCCGAGCATCCCGCGGCCAGCCTGGCCCAGGACGAGCGTGCGGTGCGGGTGGCCGCCGCTGCCCAGACCACCGTGGAAAACACCCTGGCCTGGCTGGTCGAGCAGGCGCGCACCCTGAGCGGTCTGCAGCGCGTGTGCATCGCCGGGGGAGTGGGCCTGAACTGCGCCGCCAACGGCCGCTTGGACGGGCCGGTGTACGTGCCCCCGGTACCGCACGACGCCGGGGTGGCCCTGGGAGCGGCCTGGACCCTGGCCGCCCCCACCCGTCCCCAGGTCATGGACCCCTACACCGGCGGCACCCCCGGAACTTTGCCCGAGGTCGACGGCGGCCGGGTCCGCGACGTGGACGCCGACCACATCGCCGACCTGCTCCAGCAAGGCAAGATCGTGGGGGTGTGCCGGGGCCGCAGCGAAGTGGGCCCGCGCGCCCTGGGACACCGCTCCTTCCTCGCCCTGCCCACCCAGGCGCGGATGCGCCAGCGCATGAACACGCTCAAACGCCGCGAACAGTGGCGACCCTTTGGCCCCCTCACCCACCACGGCCAGCACGGGTGGTGGGAGCCCTCACCACACCTGCACCGCTACATGCTCGGCGCCGCCCACCTCAGCGACACCGGCGCCGCGCTGATGCCCGCGGTGCGCCACCAGGACGGCACCACACGCCCCCAACAGCTCCAACCGGGCGCCGAAGACCTGGTGTGGGAGGTCCTGGATGTTCTCGCTGGACGTGGGCACGCGCCGGTGCTGCTCAACACCAGCTTCAACGGTCCCGGCGAACCCCTGGTCGAGACCGCCACCCAGGCCCTGGCCTGCGCCAACCGCCTGGGCGCCCACGCCCTGGTCACCGACCAGGTGCTGGTGGAACTGGAGGACAAGGCGTGAACACTCTGCCCGCCCGGCCGCCCGCCGGGTACGAACTGATCGGCGACGGCGAGCACAGCCGCGTCTACCGCCCACCGCACGGCGGCCGGTTCTGTGTGCAGTACTTCCTGCCCCAAGCCCCCGAGCTCACCCCGGACAAGGTGGAGACCGAATACGCCTACCTGATGCGCACCTACACACCCACCTGCCCCAACCTGATCCCCGACCAAGTCCTCATCCGCCCCGCCGCCGACGCGCCGCTGTGCCAGATGGTGCTGGTCAAGGAATGGGTGCCGGTGCGCACCGAGTGGAACCTGGGCCGAACGAGCGCCGAGCAACTGCCCGCCTCGACCCGCCACGACCTGGCCGAGTTCATCGCCACCACCCGCCACCTGCTGGAGCGCGTCCCCCACCAGGACGTGCTGTTGCCCGACATCATCGACGACCGCTTCTTGAACCTGGCGGTCGACACAGCCGGACGGGTGCGGCTGGTGGACACCAACCGGCTGATCAACACCCGCGCCTTGCAGGCGCTGGGCCCGGGCCAGAGCCTGGACATCCAACGCAGGTGGATCCACGGGCGCTTCTTGCGGCGGCTGATGTACCTGGAGGCCGCCTTCACCGGGCGCACACGCACCGACCTGCGCGCCGACGCCCTCTACCGCCGCTACCTGAGCGAGGCCTCCATCACCACGCTGCTCGACGCCAGCACAGCGGCAGGGGAGCAGGTGTGAACGAGCACGACCTGCAACGCCGCACCCCTACCGCGGGCAACCACGACCCCCTCGAAGAGGACTACTCCCGCGTGCTGCGCTCTGCGGCGCTGCGCCGCCTGGGCGGTGTATCCCAGTCCCTGCATCTGGAGGAGGACGCCACCACCCCCCGCACCCGCCTGACGCACTCGCTGGAGGTGGCCTGTATCGCAGGGCGGATCGCCCAGCGTGTGGGCGCCCACACCCGCCTGGTCGAAACCGCCGGACTCGCCCACGACCTGGGACACCCACCCTTTGGCCACTACGGCGAAAGCGTCCTGGACTCGCTGGGCCAGACCGCAGGCGGGTTCGAGGCCAACGCCCAGACCTTGCGCATCCTCACCCGCCTGGAACCGGTCGGCCACAGCTCGGGGCTGAACCTGACCCGCGCCACCATCGACGCCACCTGCAAGTACCCCTGGCCCCACCAGGAGGGCCAGCGCAAATTCGGGGTCTTCCCCCAAGACGCCCACGCCTTCGCCTGGGCCCGCCACAGCGCTCCCCACGGCGCGGTCAGCATCGAAGCGCAGATCATGGACTGGGCCGACGACATCGCCAACGCCACCGGCGACCTCGAAGATGGCGTGCGCGCCCGCCTGCTGCGCCCACGCGCCCTCACCGAGAACGCTCACCGCCGCTTTCTCAGCCACCTGGCCGCCGAATGTCTGAGCACACAGCCCGCGGAACACATCGACCAAGCCGCCCGCGAACTCCTGCAACTGCAGGAGTTCGCGATCCTGGCCAAGGAAGAAGACGACGCCACCCCCCGGACGCGCGAGGCGCTGTGCGCGCTGACACGCACCCTCACCACCCGCTGGGTCCAGGCCACCACCGCCCAAGGCACACCGGTGCGCCGCCACCACGCCCACATCCGCGTCGAGCCTCGCGCCCACGCCGAAGCGGCCTGGATCAAGGCCGCCACCTTGCACCACGTACTGCGCCCACCCCAGCGCCGCACCCACCGCCCCCACATCCGGCAAGCCCTCACCCACCTGTTCGAGCACCTGCACCACCACCCCGACCAGCTCAACCCCAGCGCACACCACCTCTGGCACAAGGCCACCACCAGCCAGGACCGCACCCGCGCGGTCCTGGACCACATCGCCACCATGACCGAACCACAGGTCAACTCCCACGCCCGCACCCACGGGCTGTAGCAAACACCCCACAGACCACGTCTGGACCTGAAACCATGGCAACGTCCACCCACACACGAGAGGCACCCATGTCGTCCATGCTCCGCGTCGCCGTCCCCAACAAGGGCTCCCTGCACGCCAAAGCGGTCGCGATGCTCCATGAGGCCGGGTACCTGCAGCGCACCGACTCCAAAGAACTCGTCGTCACCGATGAGGCGAACAACATCGAATTCTTCTACCTGCGTCCCCGTGACATCGCGACCTACGTCGGTTCGGGGAAGCTGGACATGGGCATCACCGGCCGTGACCTGCTCATCGACTCCGCAGGCCCGGCCGAGGAAGTCCTGGCATTGGGCTTTGCCCGCTCCACCTTCCACTTCGCCGGCGACCCCGACTCCGCCCGCGGCGTGCACGACCTCCACGGCAAGGTCATCGCCACGTCCTACCCCTCGGTCGTGGCCAAGCACCTGGCCGACCACGGGGTGGACCCCGCAGGCATCGTGCGCCTGGACGGCGCGGTGGAAACCGCGCTGCGCCTGGGCGTGGCCGACGTGATCGCGGACGTGGTCGAAACCGGCGCCACCCTGGCCCACCTGGGGCTGCGCATCATCGGCGAGCCCATCATGCGCTCCGAAGCCGTCGTCATCCAGGACCGCAGCGACACCAAGACCGAAGCCTCGACGCGATTCCTGCGCCGCCTGGGCGGCGTCCTGGTCGCCCGCGACTACGTGCTGCTCGACTACGACATCGAGGCCAACAACCTGGAAGCGGCTGTGGCGATCGCCTCCGGTAAGGAGGGGCCGACCATCTCTCCGCTGCACCGCGAAGGCTGGGCGGCCGTCCGTGTCATGGTGCCCACCGCTGAGGCGCACAGCATCATGGACCAGCTCGAACAGGTCGGCGCCCGCGCGATCCTGGTGACCCAGATCCGGGCGTGCCGCGCCTGAAGCCTCCTTGGACTCACCCCAGGCCATGGGGTGAGTCCACAGGTGTTAGACCCTGGGCCCGCGTAGGTAGCGGCGGGGATCGTTGTCGTAGTAGTCGACGTCGCCCAGGGCCGCTGGACCCGTGACCAGAGTCCAACCCACAGGTGGGCCCCACCCGGATGGAGTGGGGCCCACCTGCAAACCAGACGCGCTTTCATGGGACCGCACCACCGTGAAACCTTGCGTCCCGACCTCCTGCCCCTGGCCAGGGCCGGTTAGCGCTGCCGGGCGCTCTCCAGCTCAGCACGGCTGAGCACCGTGGGATCGTGCCTGGCCTGAGTGATCTTCTCCAACCCCGACGAGGGCTCCAAGGCGCTGCGCGAGCCGACGGCTGGGGCACGGCGGTGACATCCGACAGGTTGAGCTTGGTGATGACCGTGTAGAGGCCGACCCGGGACCGGGGCGAGGAGCCGCGGGCAGCCAGCAGGGTCGTAATTCCGCGGACGACTCCTTCCCAACCATCGCCTTCCCGGCGGGGCGGGCGCCAGGTGTCGTTGTAGTCGGGGTCGGTAGAGTCCAGCGACACGGAGACGCCCTTCACTCCCAGCTCCACCAGGCGCTCGGACATGCCCGGCTGGTTCAGTGCCACGCCGCTGGTGCACACCACGACCTCGATCCCGCCGTCCTTGAGGATCTTGATGAGATCCAGGACGAGCCGCCACATCAACGGCTCGCCGCCGGCAACGAAGACCCGACCTACGGCCGATCCCTTCAGGGTGCGCGCCAACACCATCACCTCCCTGGTGGGCAGATCGTGGGGCGAAAAGTGCGACAGCAGACCGGGGGTCTTGGCCACGCGCTGCTCGTCGAGCTACGTGAAGTAGCAGGGTTTGCACTGGTGTGAGACACAGTAGGGACGCAGCACCCACAGCAGGCTGATGGTCTGCGGCATCAGGGTCATGGTCATCCTCAAACGATCGGGCGGCCGCGGGCGCGGCCGCTGCTGCTCGTCGGCCGGTGGCGGCCAGGGGGTGTGGTGACGCCTGGCCGCAAAGGTGGGTCAGCCATGCCAGGGGTTGTCGGGGAGCTGTAGGAGCCGTACGCGGGCGTGCTGGGTGTCGAACTCGGCGGCGCGGGTGTGGCGCTGCTTCCACAGAATCGCGAGCCAGCGCAGGGCGCAGGTGCGCTGGGCGGCGAGGAACTGGTGCCGGTTGGCGGAAGTGATTCCGAGGTCGGGCAGGAGCGGGATCCAGGTGCTGTCGGGGATCTCGCGGGCGCTGATGTGTTCGATCAGGTCGGCGGCGTCGAAGAAGCCACTGCTGTGTCCGCTGTACTCGAAGTCCACGCACGGGGCGCGGTCGCCGTCGCGGAGCCAGTTGAGGAGGTTGGAGTCGCCCCGGGAGAACACGGCGGGGGCCGTGTTCTCCCTCACGAGTTCGGCGTCGCCGCTGGCGTGCCAGGCCGCGAGCAGGGCGCGCATGTCGGCGGTCAAAGGGTCTTCCTCGTGGTTCGCGAGGAGTTCGGGCCAGCTGCTGGTGAGGCGCAGCAGGTAGTGGGCGCCGGAGTCGATGCGCTCGATGTCGGCGAGCAGACCGGACAAGGGCACATGCTGCAGGCGACGCGTGGTGCGGGCCAGGCCTTTGAGGGCGGCTTCGCGGTCGGCGCTCTCCAGGAGCGGTGTGCCCGCTACCAAGGTCATGCCGATGGCGGGGACGCTGTCGTCGTTGAGCCACAGCGGGCGGGGGACGCCGTCGACCTCGTGTTCGGCGAGCAGGGTCAGGGCTGCCCACTCGCGCTCGACGCGGCGGCGGTGGTGGCCCTTGGTGTAGAGCTTGATGCAGATGGGCCCGTGATCGGGGTCCTCCCAGGCGTAGACGCTGTTCTGGAGGCCTCCGGTGAGCGGGCGCAGGCCATGGCTCTCCAACACGTCCTCAAGGCGGGTCTGGCTTGCGGTGCGGGCGTCGCGCAGCCTGGTGAGAAGAGCGGTGGGCGGGGCGAGGCGCGTGTGGTGCATGCGAGGTACTTCCTGAACTCTGGTGGTCGGCGTGGGGGACGGACAGGTTGATCGCTTCACTGCAGGAGAGAGCTGTGTTTGATCCTCAAACACCTGCATCGGCCCTGGTGCGGCCCTACAGGGATGGCACGTTTGCGGAAACACAGATCCTCCTGCGGGAAGGAACGGCCTGTGTTCTTGCGAAAGGGGCAACACCGCTGGTTTCCATCTGATTACCTTGACCCCCATGGACCTGACCGGCTGCCCCTCCTGCTCGGCCACCCGAGGATTTCCATGCCGACGTTCTGACGGCACCACCCGTGCGCTACCCCACCCGGCACGGCTGCTGGCCGCGACCGTGTGCTGGCTCATCCCCCTCCTGGCCCGGTGGATCCCAGTACGGGAACGCTGGCGCCTCGCCCGAGTTCTGATCACCCATGGCGACCCGCCCTCCGGTACGCCCGCGGGTGATCAACCCGAATGGGACCGTGTCTGGCCGCGGCTGCTGTTCATCGGCGACACGGCCCGCCAGATCACCCGTGACCTCAAGCAACCCCACCTGTTCGTCGACTTCACCGACCTGGCCACCTGCGCGCGTGCCCTGGGTCGACAAGCCAACGACGCCTACAAGCTCATCTGCCAAGCCAACACGACCCCGGGGTTACGCCTTGACCCCGGTGACGATCTGATCGCCCTGCGTCACAAGATCGACGTCCGTCGAGGCGAACTCCTCGACGCCGATCTCGCACTGGCACACCGTGAACCTGATTCCGAAGCCACAAGCTGGACGATCGACTACCAACCCGATGGGGCGTTTCAGGCCCGCACCACCCACACCGACGGCACCGCACCGTGGACCTTGTGGGGAGCGGCCCCCACACCGCGGGCGGCGGCTCACACGGTCACCGGGTTCTTTCATGAGTGCCCGCCCGCACTCGCCTTCGACCCGGTACCGACCACCGCTGACCGACCTTTGACCCCCCATGCCGTTCCCCGGAACCTGCCTCACAGTTCCCTGCTGATCGAGCAGCTCCTCGCTCACCGGGGTGTGGCCTACGACGAACACATCGCCGCCTGCGCCAAGGCCAGGGACCTGCTCGGCGCCGTGGTCGTGAAGGAGTATCTGGCCGAGCGTGCTCAGTGGCTCAACACCCACCACCCCCAGCTTCCTGATGCCGACAAGCTCGAAGATGTGGGCGCGCCCACCAACCGGGACCACGCAGGCTCCGTACAAACCGCTTACTGGGTGCCTACCTCCTTGGTGGTGGCTACAGGCAACCGTCCCTGGGGAGAGTTCGGCACACACCGCCCCGAGGTACCCGAACAGATCGCTCATGGTCTTCGCGCCAGCGACAACCTGGAGGCCTTCACCGAGGAGCTGTTCGAAGGCGGACCGATCGATCTCACCCGCATACCGGCGTGGGCAGGCCCCCTCTACACGGTCGGATCCAACGGCAACCACCGGACCCACACCGCCCGCATGCTCGACCTGCCCTGGACCGCGGCAGTAGTCCACTACAACCCACCCGCCACCCGGTGGGACCTGCTGGGCATTCTGGCCGAGGATCCGGAGGAAGACCACCAGGTCAGCGACGAAAGGTGGGAGCAGCGACACCACGAACGTCTGATGCTCATCGCCGGGCTCCTCCGACGCGGGGTCATCCACGGGGAACTCATCGGGGCCGATTCGCAGTTTCCCACCCTGGCCTGCCGGTGGCTGCCAGCACCGTGGCTGTTGCGTGACGCTGTCTACTCCACCCGCGTCAACGCCGTCTATGAGGCTCTCTACCCCGGGGCGTTGCTCCGCCTGGGCATACCCGAAGGAGTGGGCACCGACCCTGAGGCCTGGAGCGCATGGCTCGCCACATGACCTCACGCATCGAACACGTCGCCCCCGCGGGCAAGAGCGGGTACCGGCGGAGCGCACCACGGGCACAGGTTCGGTGACCAAGGGGCGGCTTCCCGCCTAGCCCGTGCCCTGGGAGAGGCAACTGCTGAAGCACAATCCCTCTCACCCCACCAGGTGCCAGGGCGCAAGCAAGACCGTCCGGGAAATGGGCCGGTCGCCAACGGTGATGTCGGTGCAGGTGCCCGCACAGGTAAGAAGGAGCGGTAATGGAAAACGAAGAAGCCGGCAACTCCTTTATTGGTGATAACTCGGGTGTCGTCATACAAGCTGGAAAAGTTCACCTGGCATACAGTGAGGCGTTCCAGGCTCGCAAAGGGCTGACCGAGGCCACCCAGCGACTGTTCGACAGTCCACCGGTACTCCAGGCCGCAGCCCTGGACGAACTGGAGGCCATAGGGTGCAAGTTCCCCGATCTCAGGCAATCGGTCATAGACGTCGTGTGCGCCTTCCTGCGCGAGAAAGCGCGCACAGACAATCAACGCGTGGGCGGGAAGGCTCAGGAGATATTGAGTCGGAGGCTGTCGAGCTACGACTTCCACCAGGGTCGCTGTCCTCGCGGTGAGCTCAAGCTCTGGGAGGATATACGCATCGACCTGAGCGGAGCCCGGCTCCAAGACTTCTTCTTCATGGATGCGGATATCGACCAGATCGACTTCACTCGAACCGAATTCTATGGAGAGACACGGATGGAGGGCATGCGAGTCTGGGAAGAGGCAAAATTCAACGATGCCGCCTTCCGTGGGGTCGCACACTTGGAGGCGGCGCGCTTCGAGCACGGCGCGTCCTTCGCGAACGTCACCTGCAGTGACTACGCATACTTCGAAAGGTCCACGTTCGATCACTGGGCCGACTTTGCAGGAGCGAAATTTCAGGGTCGTGCAGTGTTTCGTGATGTGAAGTTCCAAGGCGTATCCTGTTTCAGGAACTCTTCGTTCCACACCGACGCTGTGTTCGAGAGGGCTGAGTTCGAATACGAAGCGTACTTCACGAACGCCGATTTTCCTCCAAACGTCTTGTTCGAAGAGGCAGTCTTCGGCGATCTGGCTGACTTCACTGGAGTGGATGGATCCTCGGGCTTTTGCTTCTACAGAGCGAGGCTGCTGAGTCCGTATCTGCACCACCGGTCCCCTGTGGGGTGGATTGTGCGGGAGCACGAAGGCGTGGGGTACATCCTGCCCGCGCAACAGGGATGAACGCCCCGAAGGCAAAAGCACGGCGAAACGCCCCCAGGATCAGACGACACGCTCTAGGTAAGGAACCTGGCAGCCTTGGCACAGACCTGATCCAGACGTGCGTCCACCCCAAATGGCTCTTCGTTTTCGGCCAGTTCCGCGCGTGCGACACGCGCTCGCAGTGCCTGCTGCTGGTCCTTGGCCAACTGCGGTGCGACGACGGGAGAGCCCAAGGCCGCAGTGGCAGTATGAGCATCGTCGGATTGCAGAACACCGAAGAGGACGTGGTCGAGCAGAGCGCGATGTTCTGGCGCCAGCTCGCACGCCAGCACCCCCAGCCGCGCGGCGAACACCGCCCCACCCGGGGTGGGTGGTAGGTGCAGGACGGCGTTGACCATGGCGGTGGTGGCCGCGGAGGAGTCCTGCCCCGATGCGAGGCGGGTGGCGGTGGTCAGGCAGGCGGCCACCGCATGCTCCCACGCCTGTGCGCAGTCGGTTGTGGCCAACAGCCGGGTGGCGGTGCCAGGGTCCGTGCGGTGCAGGGCGGCCAGCACGGCGACTTGGCGTCCGTCCAGCAGCCGGGTGCCGATGCCGTTGTAGCGGTGGAGGTGGTCGACGGCGTCCTGCCACCGGCCCGCTGCGCACAGGGCTCGGGTGCCGTCGGCGAGTAGGACCGCCCACAGGAACTGGCGCAGCTCGGCGCGTTCGGCAGCGCAGGCGACGAGGCCGCCAACGGGGCAGGTCCGCCCGAGTAGTTGCGCTGGCTCCGCCTGGTCGGCGGCAGCGAGCAGCGACTCCAGCAGTGTGTAGGCGTCGGAGGGGTTTCCGGTGCGGATGGCCAGGCGGGCCAGGTTCACCAGCGGTTGCAGGGCAAAGGTCGCCGCCTTCACGGTCAAGGGCGCCGCGGGCAGGAACGCCTCGTACTGTCGCCAGCACAGGGTCGCGGCCAGGTCCGGGTGGCCGGTGTCGCTGGCCAGGAGCGCGGCCTTGTTCATCGCCTCGCAGGCACGCGCCATCCCTTCTTCGGCGCCGTGGGCGTGCTGGGCCTGGTGGACGAGTTCGTCGAGTTCGGTGAGTCGCCGCTGTAGGGGCAGCGCTGCAGGCCGGGGGCGGGGTACCAGCGGAAGATAGCGGATCGCCGCAGGAAGCTCGGGCCCGGTCATAGCCCCACCGTCTCGGGGTCGAAGATCGTCTGGGCGGCGGCGTGGGAGAGCACCGCCTGGACTGGTGCGGGGATGGCGAGCCGGTTCCAGTGAAAGATGACGAGATGGGCCAGGACGCCTCGTAGTCCGCGCTCCAGACGGCCGCGGGAGTTGAGATCGCTCAGGGTCTGGGCGCAGGTGTGGAAGGCCTGCGCCCAGGGGGCGAACCCGTCGAAGGCACCGCCAGGGCAGAAGTGCGGGGCGCGCGGGCCGGGGTCCACGCTCAGCAGGCGGTGCACCTGGGCGCAGACCTTGTCCGGCACCGGGGCGGGCACGGAGCGAAGGGTGGCGACGCGATCCCACACATCACCCTGCTCGAAGGGGTCCAGGCCGGCGGCGCGCATGAGGGTGTGGCACAGCAGCAGCGACACCTCCTTGCGGCGGCCGGGACCCTCGGTCGTGGCCAGGAACCGGGTGAGGTGGTGGGTGTCGGCGCAGAACAGGGTGTGGGCTGCGGCCATCGCGTCTGGGCCGCCGAAGGCGTGGATCTCGGGTTCGTAGATCACCGGAGTCCAGCTGCTGATGCGCCCGGCGTCGGTGAGCTCGTCCAAGAGCTCACCTACCCGCTCCCTCATGGTCGCCTGCGCTGTCGGGGCGCCGGTGAGGTGGAGGCGGCACCGCCACGCGCCCTTCTTGCGCATCAGGAACCATCCCCTACCGTTGCACTCCAGGGTGGGGGACAGGTGGTGGACACCCACCTGTTCGGCTGTGGCCGGGGTGGGGAAGTCGACGTTGACCTGCCACCACACGTCGATGGGGGCGGGGGCCTGGTTGGGCATGGTCGGCTCCTTCCAGAAGGGTGGTGGTCAGGCCAGGGCCAGATGGGCGTCCCACGGCACACCGGGAGCGGTGCCGGTGGCGTAGGTGTGCAGGGCCAGGGCGATACCGGCGCGGCCGTCGAGGAACTCCGGGTCCTGGACGTCGTCGTGATTGAGCCGGTCAAGGAGCGCGGCGGCGACCCGGTCCAGGCCCGCTGCCAGGAGAGCGCCGGGGGCGTCGGCGTTGACGCGCCACGCACAGTGCAGCAGCCCGGCCCAGCCGTGGCACAACCCCAGGTCGGTAAGGGCATCGAGCTGGGAGACATCGCGCAGGCAGTCGGCCATGCTCTGCTCGGCCATGGCCCGCCGCTTGTGGTCGTTGAGGGCGAGCCCGGCGAGCTGCTGGGCGCGGGCCAGCCCGGGGGTGCCGTAGCACCAGCTGGGCCGCTGCCCGGTGGCGGCAGCGTTGGGGCCGTTCTTCCACCGCTGCGGGGTGAGGTAGTAGGGCCACCACATCCCCGCTAGCGGGCTGTGGCGGTAGGCGTCCAGGACGGCGCACACCCGGCCGATGGCCTCGGTGTGCCCGCTGACGGTGACGCCTCGCAGCACCGCCAGCGACAGCACGGCCAGGGGCGCGCTGATGCCGTGGGCCACCCCGAGGTTGAGGTGCCCGCCGGGGAAGTCCGGGTCCAGGCGGGCGTGGGGGGACTGCTCGCTCCACCAACCCGGCCGCTGGTCGGGGTCGTCGGCCAGCGGCCAGGTCAACCGCACCAGGTAGGCCAACACCTGGCGGGTGATCGTCGCGTCGGGGTGGGTGTGCAGGTGGTAGAGGGCCAACCCGGTGAGTCCTTGGATGAGGTCGAACTCGGCCAGGGGTGGGCGCGCGCCGCAGTCGATGCGGGCGTGGGCCTGGGCCAACCGGTGCTGGGTCAGGCGCCTGGTGGCCTCGTCCAAGCGGGTGCGGGCCCGGACCAGGTGAGAAGGGGAGGTCGCGGCGATGGTCGTGACCAGGCCCAGGGCCGGGGCGCCGGACCACAGGGTCGCGGTGCCGCTGGCGTTCACCGGGCCCGTCAGGGCGCGGGTGATCCAGGTGTGGGCGGTGTCCCAGGACCCGTGCCCGGTGCGGGCGGCCTCGATGTGGGCCAGCGCCACCCCCGCGGCGCCACCACCCACCGAGGCGGGGCGCGTGCGCAGGGTTGGTTTGCCGGGCAGGAACCGCACCCGATCGGGATCGGCCAGCTCCTCCCGGATCACCTGGGCTGCGGCCAGCGCCCGCTCCACGGTCGTGACGTTGGTGGTGTTCACCGATGCTCCTTGAGGCGGGCGTTCCAGCTCAACGCGGCTGTGCGTGCCAGCGCCAGGCACGCCCGTTCGGCGTCGGGGTCGGGGCCAAACAGGCGGGCCGAGTGCAGGTGCAGCAGGTCCGGCAGCACGTCCTCAACACCGGCTCCCAGGTCAGTGAGGGCCTTGGCGTAGGCGCGGGCCGCTACGGCGCGGTGGCTCCAGGCGTCCTGGATCGGGGTGGGAAGGCCCTCATGTCCGGGATCGGTGAGGGTGATCGTCTGCGCGGCCTCGGCGCGGTCGGTGGGCGCCGGAGGCGCGTGGTCGATGAGCCACCGCCAGGTGGCAGGTGCGTCGTGGTGAAGGTGGTGGACGAGGTCGACCATGCTCACCGCTGCCCACACCCGCGTCCCGCCCTCGGTCGGGTCGGCGGCGAGTTGGGCCGTCACCGCGCGGGAGTCGGCGACGAACAGGGCCTCGGCGGCCTCCATCGCCACACCGGGGCCGAACCTGCCGGACTCGGGGGTGTAGGTGTCGTGGACGATGGCGGCGACCAGGCCCCGGTCGCGCAGGCTGCGCGTCCAGGCGTGCACCGCCGTGAGTTGATCGGGCTCTTCGATCCGCACCCGCAGACGCAGGTGGGGGTCGGGGTCCTGATAACGCAGGAACCACCAGGTGAGCGGTGTTCCGGCGCAGGCCAGGTGGGGGAGTTCGCCGGTGATCAGGCCGCTGGTGTGGTCGGGGTGGCCGTACAGCTTCACCGAGCACCACCCCGCGGCGGCACCGGGCAGGTGCTCGCCCGTGCGGGGGTGCGCCGACCCGGGACGAAGACGGACCGAGATCGGCTTCTGGTCCGCGGTCAAGGTGGCCACGACCTCATGGGCTCGGCCACCGATCCACGCCAGGTCGGCGTCGGTGGACGCTTCGCGCAGGAACACCCGCCCGGCCGCGGCCAGGTCGGCGCGCACCAGATCCTGGTGCGCGGGCAGATCCAGGTCAAGCAGGAGACGCTGGTCGTTCTCCCCGACCTCCACCTTCGTCGGCACCCGGTGGGTGGTGCGCCACCGGCGCAGGCCTTCGACCCATTCCCGCCACGGCGCCCGGGGGCCGGGAAGAGTATGGGCGTCCAACCGCCACCGAGTAGGGGCCAGGACGCACTGCTGCCAGCGCACCCGCGGTAGCACCGGCAGGTGCGTGGCGGCTCCCCAGGAGAAGGGGATAGGGACGGTGGTGCGGCTCCAGGGCAGTTCCGCCAGGAACCGCAGCAGCGGGTGGGCGGCGCGGGTGAACTCGATCGCGGACAACACCACCGGCTCCACCGGCCGCAGGTCCTGGCGGGTGACCAGGTGCAGATGGTGGGGGTCGGCGGTGACGGCGAGATCATCCAGGCCCAGGGCGCGGGCGTCGGCCGGGTGGTGCTGGCCCAACGCCAGGCGGGTCGGCAACACCGCAGGGGTGCGTGAGACCTGGTCGCCGCGCGCGGACGCCGCCGGGCAGGTGAGCTGGGCCAGGATCGCGTCGCGGCGCAGGGTGGGCAGGCGCCGGTACAGGTCGCTCAGAGCGTTCCGGCCCGGGGACGGGAGGAGGTCGAGGAAACGTCCCACGGTGGTGCCCGCCCCACGGGACACTCCGGCGACGACGACACGAAAGTCACCGGTGTTGAGGGCGTCGCGGCTGGTGGCGTGGACGCGCACCCGCAGTTCGGTGTGCGGCCACACGGTGTTGGGCCAGGTGGCGCCGAGGCGGTCCAGGAGGGCGTCGTCCAGCACGACTTCGCCTGTCCCGTCCAAGGTGGCGCGCTGGGCCAGGTCCAGCAGGACCGCGTCGCGTTCGGAGAGCGCCTCAGCGGCAGGTGCGGGCAGCCGGGAGCCGTGGAACCCCGCCGGGAAGCCCAGCCCCCGGTCGGGATCGCTCACCTCGACCACCGGTACCACCGCTCCGCTCCCGTAGCGCTCGCAGAACCGGCGGTGGTAGTCGACCCAGGCCGAAGGGCCTTCGCGTACGGAGGCCAGGCGCGCCAGGACATGGGCGGCTTCCTGGATCTGCCAGGCGACGGTGCGCGGCAGCATCAGATCACTGTCCAGACGCACATCCACACTGGTAGGAGTGTCTGCGGGCGCCACAGTTACCAGCGCCGCATGGGCCTGGCCCGCCGCGTCGGTGCGCATCGTGGGGGCAGGTGCGGTGCCGTAGTCGTGCAGGATCCGGTGGGCCTCTTCCAGGTGCGCCAGGACCGCAGCGGTTTGGGGGTAGCGGTCAGCGTCGGCATCACGCGCCGCCGTGATGAGGTGCCCGAGCGGGTCGGGGGTGTCCATCGGCGGGTGCAGGCACGTCAGCAACACACGGTGGCGTACCAACGTGTCCACGAGAGCGCGGGCGGCGTCCTGGCGGCCGGGGAAAGCCGCGATCAGGGCCGCTTCCACCTCCGCCCAAGGTGTGGGGGTGCGGGCCATCTCCATGGCCATGCGCATGGGCGTGGTGTGACGCAGTGATGAGTGGGTGCTGCGGTCGGTACCCGGTGCCGCTTGGTGCTCGACGATGACTCTCCCGTCGCGGACGACGGCGAGGTTGTTGACGACGACCCTCAGGCGGGCGGAGAACTCCGTCTCGCACGACTCCAGCCGGGTGATGGCTGCCGTGACCCATGTTGTGCTCACCCGCGCCACGGTCTGGTGGTCGGTGCCAATGCCCCCGGACACGGTGGAGGTGAACGCGGTGGAGGCGATGCCAGCGAACAGACCGAACGGTGTGGCCCGGCTCTGGGCGCGCAGCACATACCGTGCGCAAGAGCGCACCACCCGGGTGAGATCACGTCCGCTCCCGCCTTCGCGGCAGATCCGATCGATCTGCTGAACCAGAGTGGGACTCGCGTGTTCGATCGCTGGCCCCAGCACGGGATGCACACGCACGTGCCGCAACCAGGTAGTCCACATCTGGCGGTGAGAACTGTCGACAGGGCCCTCCGGCCACGGCGGAAGAGCGTGAGAACCTGCGAGCGTGGAGGCCCGCAGCACACCGGTGGGGTGAGCGGTGAATCGAGGACGCACGGGTGCTCCTTGAAGGGGGCGGCCCGGTGCCGCTGGGTGCGGCACCGGGGGCGGCTGGCCGTTATGGCTACGAGCAGGAGGTGCAGGCGCTCTCGCACGTGTGGCCGCAGTTGTCACCGGTCAGGTTGAGCAGGGCGTCCAGACGAGGGCCGGACTCGACGACCTCGACGTCCAGGTCGAACCCGTCCGCGTTGTCCTGGTGGTTGAGATCCATGGTGGGTTTCCTTTCCAGGGGAGGGACACGACCCCACGGGGTGGGGTGTGTTCAGGTCCAGGCCAGGACGGTGCGCGTGTGCGGCTTGTCCAAAACCCGGGCCCGGTCTGTGGGCAGGTCGGCGTCGGGGGTACCGCTAGGCCAGACCTCGATCCGCGCCATGGAGCCGTCGTGGCGGTCCCAGGCTCGGAGGATGTCGATGTAGTCCTGGGCGGCGCGCTCACCGTGGGGTCCGTAGGCGAACACCCCGATCTCGTACCGGTCCTCGTCCAGGGGCCGCTTGGTGCGCACCGCCACGCTTGCGTCGTCGGCGAGCACCACCGGGACCGGTTGGCGGGCCAGCGGCCCGGCAGGGCCGTGGTCGAGGACGTCACCGGCCACGTGCAACATCGCGTACCGTTCGGCGTGGCCCGCGATCCACAGGTGCAGCCGGTCGGGGTGCGTGAACTCGATCCCTGGCCAGAACTCCGTGCGGGGACCGTGCAGGGCCTCGCGCAGCGCGACCACATCGACGGTCTCCTCCGCGCTGTACAGGGCGATGTCCTCCCCCTGCACGGCGATCCCGCGCTCCTCGTGTGCTCCGGCGCCCTGCATGGGCACGAACACGGTCAGGTGGTGGTCGGGGCGACTGACCAGATGGTCGCCCGTGCGGTCGAGCGCCACGGTGCGGTTCACCCCCCGCAACCGCATCGGCGTGACCAGACGGCCGGTGTCGGTGAGCTGCCGAATCCAGGCCGGGGGCAGGTCCCACGCCCGGACGGTGACGATGATGCGGTCATAGGGAGCGAACTCGGCCACCCCGAACTCGGCGTCACCGGTCACCACCCGCACGGCCTTGTACCCGGCCTCGTCCAGGTAGCGGCGAGCCCGATCGGTGACCGCCGGGTCGATGTCGATGGTGGTGACCTCACCCTCGACGCCGACGAGCTCGGCGATCAGCGCGGCGTTGTAGCCACCGGAGCCGATCTCCAGCACCCGCATGCCAGGTTCGAGACCGGCCTGGTCGAGCATCATGGCCTGCACCCGCACCGCGGACATCGAGCTGGTGATGAGCCCGTCCTCAGCGCGCTGGATGGGCGGTGCGTAGTCGGTCGCGTAGGCATCCTCCAGCGCCACCTCGGGCACGAACACGTGCCGGGGAACCTCCCGCAGCACCTTCTCGACACGCGGCGAGATGGGGGTCATGCCCCACTCTCCCTGGAGCCGGAGCAGGGTGTCGACCATGTCGTGGCGGGCTCGGTCGGGACTCGTCGTTGGCGTAGCAGGCATGCGTGTCCTTCGTGGTCGTCGTCATCGCTGCCGGATGTGCCGTGCAGCTGATGTTGGGTGCGCTGATGGGCGAGAGTCACTGACCACCCACCGTGAGCCAGGAGAGTGCAACGGGCCAAGAGCCCGCACACGCTTCCCTGAGGTGATGGTCTCGGATCATGCGCACGCAGGCCGTGGCATTTTCCAGACCCTCGCGGATAGGTCTTACGAGCGCAGGAGCGCCAAAATCCTACGCACCACCAAGGGCTCTCGACTAAACGGAAGTTCTTTCGCTTCAACGGTTCGACGTGGGCCTGTTGAGCTGCAAAAACACATCGCCATCACCTTTGTCCAGGTTTCCTCAGTGGGCGATTAATTCCTTTTGTGATCTTCCTGCGTGGTAGGTGTCGCCGATCATGTGCGCTCCACGTTGGTGCGGTGCCTACTCGCGGTGGTCTGGCTCCACATCACCGCACAACAACCCGGGCGGGAAAGAGGGCGGACGGGGGCGAAGCAGATGCGCTACCGGAGCGCGCAAGCGGCGGCGGGTAGGCGAATCGGTGGGCGAACGGCCGTTTCCGGCCGTTGCCGTAGCGCGCTGGCCCACCCAGGCTTAGGGTCGAATCCCTACGCCCTGCACGCTTCGCGCCCTTGAGACGGATGGACGTGCCCGACAAGCACCCCAACGATCGGCTGGCCCGCTGGATCAGCGTCGCCGGTCTGAACAACACCCAGCTCGCCTCCCAGATCCGGACGCTGGCTCACCAGGAGGGCCACCCCCATGTCAACCCGGACAGCCGCAGAGTCCGGGCCTGGAGACAAGGCGAGCGCCCCCGACCACCGGTTCCGCACCTGCTGGTGAGCGTGCTGCGCCACCACACCGGCCACCCCCTGACACTGGACGACATCGGCATGGGGTCCGACGCGCACGTCCCCCTGCACGAGCGCGAATGGACCCACACCGTGCTCGCCCAGGAACTCACCAGCCTCTCCCGCAGTGACCTGGTGGGAGCCCGCTTCCACGAACCTTCCCTGCAGGGCTCGGCGCTACTGAGCGCCCTACAGCCCTGGGTGAGCCTGCCGGAAAGGCCCGCGACCGCGCGCGGCACCTGGCGCCTGGGGCACACCGACATTGACCGGCTCCACACCCTCACCGAGGCCCTGCGCTCCCTGGACAACCTCCACGGCGGCGGGATAGCCCGCCACGCCGTTCTGGGTCAGGTCACCCGGGTCAGCGACCTGCTCGCCCACGCCTCCTACTCCGAAGCGGTGGGACAACGCCTGTTCACCGCGGTCGCCGATCTGGCCGGAGTCGCCGGCTGGATGAGCCACGACGTCGGCGACCACACCGCGGCCCAGCGCTACTTCCTGCTCGCCCTGCGCGCCGCCAAGGAGGCCGCGAACGCCCCGATAGGCGCCCACATCCTCAACTGCATGGCCCGCCAAGCCACCCATCTGGACCGTCCCAGCGACGCCCTGGAGCTGGTGCACCTGGCGCTGTACGGGGTGCGACGCTCGGCCACCCCCACCGTGCGAGCGGTGCTGCACAGCTTGGAAGCACGCTCCCACGCCATCATGGGACACACCAGCGAGTTCGAACGCGCTGCCCACCAGGCCGAAGCCGCCCTGTCCGCCACCCACACCGCAGTCGAAGAACCGACCTGGGCACGGTTCTTCGACAGGGCCGAGCACGCCGCGACCATCGGCGTGTGTCACCAGATCCTGGCCCGAGGCAGCGACCCCGGCCATGCCCGACGCTCGGTGCAGATGATCGAGTACGCGATCGACCATCGCCCCGCCGAACGCCACCGCTCCTTGGCCTTCGACCACATCGGCCTGGCCCGAGCACTCCTGGTCCAAGGAGAAACCGAAAGGGCCCTGGCCGTCACACAGCAGGCACTGAACCTGCTCCCCGACCTGTCCTCGACCCGGGTCATGGACCGCCTCCACGACCTGAGCACCGAAGCCGCCACCATGAACGACACGTACGCCACCAACCTGCACGAAACCCTCGTTCGCGCCCAAGGTGCCTCACAGCACGACGACCTGTGAGAATCACCGTCTACCCGGCTCTGTCTTTCGAAAAGCGGGAGAGGTAAACACCAGGCGTGATGGGTCAGTACCGTGTCTCATCGGCCGACCACCCCCGATACTGCGCGTGCCCGCGGACGAGAGCTCAAGGCGGTGGACGGCCCCGCTCGAACACGGGCAAGGGGCGCCTGGGTTCCTTGCGGATCGGGCAGGTGCGGCCACAGCGCGGCATTGAGGGCGCGATAGCGGACCAGGGGCAAACTGTTCCTCATCGGGCGGTCCCGCACAGCCCGAGCCGCACGGATGTCCCGCGGCTGAGTGATCCTTAGCTCAGCGCCGTTTGCTTGGCACACACTCGACCAAGCGGACGCGCTCCTTCGCGGGGAAGTGCGGGAACCGATCCATGCAGCGTTTTGCGTACTCCGACGTGCGGCTCGGGCGTGGGCTTACCCGTCTCTCCCTCTTCGGAGAGCGGTAGCCCTGGGTGAGCTTTCAACCACAGTGAACACCAGTGGCTTTCGCATCCGGACAACTCCCCTGCCTGCGCTTTGGGCTGGAAGGCAGAACAGCACGAAATGCCTGAACACGGGTCCGTGAGCGGCCCCCGGGATGCTCCGGTGGAGTCCGCAGCCATGGCCGGGGACCTGATTAGTTCGCCGAGGAGAAGGAGTTCCCCCGCATCAGGGGGAGAAGGAAGGCCGTCGAGGTGATGGGACCGCTCTGGCGTGTGCTGTCGGGTATGACGGCGGTGTGGAGGTCGGGTGTGGCCCACAGGTGTGTGCTCAGCGGTCGCAACGCCACCCGTTCGGGAAGCGGGTCCGTGGGGCACACCAAAGTGGCCTGGCCGTGCGTCACAGCCCCGGCTTGGGGGGTGATGGTCAGGATCGTTCCCGCAGCTGTCCGCACCATCGCGGCCGGAGCACCGCTGTTCCCGCTGTCCCATCGTTGGAGGGTGAGCAGGCTCGGATCCCAGAACAAGGAGAACCCCACTCCATTCCTCACCTGGTAGGCGGGGCCGAACCACTCACCCATGGTGGCGGCGAGGCCCAACGACTCCTCCTCACCCTCCCCCTCTTCTCCGTTGCTGTGGGAGGCGACCACGAGACCCGGCGGGCGGTGGCTCGTCCCGTACACGCTCTCGCACGCCTGTTCCATGCGCTCTGGGGTCGCAACGTCGGCTATGGCCGCCATCTCCAACGTCATCGGTACCCAGCCGACATCGACCTGGGTGGTGCGGGCGCCAGCCGCCTCCAGTACCTGCCGCCACATCACCTGCGCGGTGATGTCCAAGACGTCCAGGACCGCGTGCACCACGTCAGGGCGACCCGGCAGAGGCCGCCCTGCCTCCAACTGTTGGATGAGCGCCTGGCCAACGCCCACCATGTCGGCCAGGTCGGTGAGCGACCATCCGCGGTGGTCTCGCCTGGCCCGGATCACCGCACCCACGTTCACCCGCACCGGTCACCCCCGAGCGTGAGCGGCTGAAGAGCGCACAGCTCTTCCACGTGCGCGTCCAGGTGCTGGCGGTGCGCGTGGGGCAGGGCGGTTTCCACTACCTGGCGGGCCCGGTCGGTCTCTCCCACCGCCAGCAGGGCCCGGGTCAAAGGGGCGGAGATCCCCACGATCTGGTCCAGGTCCTGGTAGTCGGTGGCCCGATCCCAGGCTGCGGTGAGGTCCGTGACCGCCTTGGCATGGTTGCCGACGGCGAGGGCGACCTCCCCCATCCTTCGGCGCACCCGCCATACCCGCTCTTCCCATCCCACGTCCCCGGCCGCGTCCAGGACCCGCAGGAACCGCTTCTGCGCCAGAGCGGTATCCCCTCGGTGCAGCGCCAAGACGCCGAGTTCCTCGTGGACTTGGGCGCGGGCGGCGCGGTCCCCGGTGGAGGCGAGCAGGTGCTCGGCTTGCTGGAGTACGTGTTCGGCCTCAACGAGTTCGCCTTGGTCCTGGAGGCGTTGGGCGAGCTCCCTGAGAGAGGAAGGGCTGGTAGCGGGCATGGGAGGACTCGATTCGGTGTGGGGAACGTTCAGGAGCGGGTGAGGAAGGACAGGACCCAAGGAGGGAAGCCGGGAGAGAGCGGGCCGGTCCCTTGCTCCGTGGCAGCCGAGGTGTTCTCGCAGGGGGAGAACACGCGCTCCACGTACCCCCGGCAGGTGTCGGGTGCGTGCACCGATTCCGGGACGGTGCCGGGGCGGGTCCAGACGTCATAGCGCGAAGAGTTGGCGTCACTGCTCACATGTCCCTCCCCGCAAGGGAGCGGTTGTGCAGCGGGTGGCCGGTTGAGGCGAGCTCGTCGATCACCGCGATCAGCCCGCGCGCCAGCTCGGGGTCGGTCAGGTGCGTGGTGCCGTCAGGGGCCCCGAGCATCGTGTGGTGGTGCACGAGGATGACTCCGGAGACGAACACCTCGATCTCGGGGAGGGGGCCGGTGCGCTCCAAGGAGGCGACGTGTGCGCAGTTCGTCACACGCACCTGCTGGCCGGCGTTCGCGCGGTAGGCCAACTGTTCGCGCAGGTAGCGGGTGTAGGGCGTGGGGGTGGTGGGCGCCACCCACACCACCCGGGTGCGGTCCGCGCCCTGGGGGGCGTGCCGTGCGACACGGCGCTCGCGGTCGCGGAGCCGCTGGTGCCAGGTGTGCATGTCGGCCAACGCCTGCCCCTGCTCGCCCCGGTACCACTTCTCCCATGCGGGGGTGATGGGGGGCATGGAGGTCAGGCGCAGCAGGCACCGGGGGAGCCCGTGCTGGTCGGCGGCCGTGGTGAGGCGGGAGCGGGCCGAGGAGACCTGCTTGCCCTGCAACCGCGAAGCCACGCCTGCCTGCTCCGTTGTGTGGTGGAGGAGGTCGAAGAGCGTGACGAGGCCGTCGTTGGTGCGCACCAGGTGGTCCACCAGGCTGCGGGTGAGGACGTGGGTGCGGGCGCGGCGTGGGCTGGGGTGCAGGGTGCCCTCGTCGATCAGCATCCCCAAGCGCCGCGGCTTCAGGCCGGTCAGCTTCACGGCGGTGGCGCGGGGGATGTCCTCACCGGCGGCGGCCAGCGCCAGGGTGCGCTCGGTCAGGGTCTGGACGAGGGCGGGCGTGGTGGTCGGCAACAAGGGGTCCTCAGGTCGTGGGGTGTCGTAGCGGGTGGGTGGCGCGGTGCGGGGGTCTCCTCCCCGTGGCGCTGTGGCCGCGCGCCTGGGCGGGCCTCGCCCGCACCGCACCGGCTCAAGGGCACAGGGCCGGGCCCCGCACCAGGTAGGTGGCGTAAGGGGTGGCCGCCGAGCGCAGCCGGTCGGCATCACGCCGGGCCGCTGCCACCAGAGCCGGAAAGGTCAGCACCTCCACCGCCAGGCCCTCGGGGTCGAAGCCGTCGAAGTCCAGGGCCAGGAGGGTGTCGCCGCACAGCACGAAGTCGTCCATCCCCTCGACCAGGGCGCGTTGCGGTCCGGTGTGCAGCACACGCAGGACCTCTCCGCGCACCACACCGCAGGAGTGGACTCCGGCTACCCGGTGAACCGGTAGGGGGCCGCCCCACGCCTCATCCACCACCACGACGCGGGTGAGGGTGCGCGAGCGCACCACCGTCCCGGGGGCGAGGGTCTTCGGCCGGTGAGCAGTGAGGAGCCTGGTGAGCCCGGCCCGGGGCTCGGGGCAGTGGGGGCGGGTCTGCAACCGGAACACGGCGCGCTGGAGGAGGTGGTGGACGCGGGGATGGTCGGGGCGCAGTCGCATGGCGGGGTTCCTGTCCGCGGAGAGCGAGAGAGGGGGAGGGTGTGGGGCCCGGCTGCGGGGCCAGGCCCCACACCCGGGGGCGAAGGACGGCTTCGCCCCTGGGAAGGCCCGCGTCTTCCCCCTGTCCGCGGGCTGTGGCGTGGGGGGCGTCCGACCGGGGAAGGCGACGGACGACCAGTCACTGAAGGCCCCCTCAGAAGGAGCTGGGGGTGAGCGTCTGGGAGGCCGCCACCAGCCGCTCGAAGTGGGCCTCATAGAGCGGGACGGCGGCGGGGGCCAACGCGATCAGCCCGGAAGGGCCTTCCAGGCTGACCTGCCCATCGCGGAGCACGAAACCCACCGTCCACGGTTCGACGGCATCGGCGGGCAACAGCCTCAGGTCCACATGCCCCAGCCCCGCCACACGGCGCAGGTGCGCGAGCTGGGCCTCCATCACCGTCTCCTCCACCACCCCGCACACCAGAGCCAGCTCGGTGATGACGTAGGTCCGCTGGTGGCCCGCCCCGTGGAGCAGTTCGTCGTGGCGCCGCATCCGCACCTCCACCGTGCGTCGCACCATCGCCCGGTCGGCGTCGTGGACGCAGGCGGTGATCACGGCGCGGGCGTACTCCCGGGTCTGTACCGCCCCGGGCAGGAGAGCGGGGGAGAAGGACCGGGTGGGGCCGCAGCGTTCCCGGTCCAGGATCAGCCGCTGGGGAGACGTGGGCTCCTGGGGCAGAGCGGTGGTGGTCATCGCGGGGGTCTCCGTTCAGGGGTGTGGTGAGTCAGCCGACGGCGCGGTGGGCGCGGTGGCGGTCGGCGCGACTGGTGGCGTAGCGCTGAGCGGCGAGCCGGTCGCCCAGCTCGGCGGAGGTACAGGCGCTGAGGGCGTCGCGCACGCCGTGGGTGCGGTTGGTGGCGGGGGTGCGGCGACGCGCTGTGAACCAGATGGGTCCGGTCTCGGTGCGGTCGTAGGTGATCTCCCACCCCGGGTAGCCCGCCCGCAAGGCGAGGACCTGGTTGACGGAGGTGATGGGCCGGTGCAGGGACGCGAGCGTCGTCCCGCCGCGCAGGGTCAGGGCTTCGTCGTCGTGGTGGGCCCGCACTCGTCCGGCCGTGTCGCGGGTCGGCTCCCATCCGGCCAGCCACCCCCGGTCGCACAGGGTGGGGGAGAGCCAGGACCACATCGCCCACACCACCAGGCGGCCCTGGTTGTCGACCCGGGTGCCCCAGGAGTCGGTGAACGCGTCGACGATCAGCAGACCGCGCCCGTGTTCGGCGTCCGGGTCCGGGTTCTGTTCCTGGATGGGGTCGACCGGCTCATGGTGGGGGTTGGTGACTTCCACGGTGAGGGTCATCAGGCCGTCCTCAACCAGGTCAGCGCTCAAGCCGACCAACCCGGGGGAGTTGGATGTGATGCCTTCGCGGATCGCGTTGGACACCAGCTCACTGACCACGAGCACAGCGTCGTCGCCCACCGTCTGAGGGGCGCCTGGGGGGAGGTGCCGAGCGGTGTACAGGCGGCTCACCGCCACAGATCCGGCATCGCACCGCAACGCAGCACAGCCGGGCAGTGCGAGGAGCTGGTGTTGTGAGGGAGGCATGACAGTCACCTGCTTGGGTTGACGAGTGACGGAATGATGCTGAACCCCCGGTATTCCGGAGGCGTTCCCGCTAGGATCAGAGTCTGCATCGGAATCAACACTTCGCGCAAGACTCCCAGGGAATAATTCCCTGAGCAAGTATGCGACAAGTTGGATCGAGCCGGGGGAATGGGACACACTGGAGGCGTCCACCACCGGAAGGTCCCCATCCATGAGCCGCACCAGCGGAACGGTCGCGTCCGTCCCCCGTCGCGTCGTCGCTTACGCCATGCGCGACGCGCGCAAACGAGCTGGCAAGACGGTCACCGAATCAGCCGCGATCGCAGGTCTGGCCCAAGGCACCCTCACCAAGTACGAGAAGGCCGAGAACCCCTTCCCGAAGGCGATCGTCTACCGGCTCGCCGACTACTACGGGATGGACTCGGACGCACGTGACCAGCTCGTGGAGCTTGCTGGACGCAAAGCGCTCGGGTGGTGGCAGAACAACCAGCAGATTCCCGCGTGGTTCGCCAGCTACGTGGCCTTCGAGTATGAGGCAGGGCTCATCCTGACTTTCGAAGACGGGGTCATCCCTGGTCTGCTGCAAACGCCGGAGTACGCCAGGGCACTTCTGGGAGCCGACCTTCGGGCAGGTACCCCCGAAGAGATCACGGCCCAGGTGGACGTGCGCATCCAACGACAAGCCCGCCTGGCTGCGGAAGAACCCCTGCATCTCCACGTCGTCCTGGGTGAGGCCGCTCTGCACCGTCCCGGCGGTGACGCTCAGACCATGCGCGACCAACTCGCCATCCTCATCGAGTGGTCGGCACGCGACAACATCGACCTACGGGTCCTACCGTTCGATGCCGGTGTGCACACCAGCAGCGAGACCGCCTTCACCCTCATGCGCTTCCCCAGTCCCTTGCAAGGGGTCAAAGTGCGCGACGTCTGCTACATCGAGTACAAGCTCGGCGCCGTCTATCTCGAAGAGGAAGCCGCCACCGAATTCAGCGAGGTACACGAGAACCTGCGCCAACAGGCACTTGACCCCGCGGAGTCGGTCCATCTCATCCAACGTGTGATGGATGAGCGCTATATGAGGAGTGATGCGTGAACGAAAGTCCGAAGACCTGCGTGTCGACCTGGCACAAGAGCAGCTACAGCGGTAGTTCCGGGGGCAACTGTGTGGAGGCCAGAGAGGGGGAGAGGTGTGCGGTACGTGATACAGCCCATCGATCCTTGGGGGCGCTGGAGGTGCCCGCTGGTGAGTGGAACGCTGTCCTTGTCTCACTGAAGAAGCCCTGAGACGGTGTCGTCCCCGCCAGCTGAATCGGCGGGGACGACAACGGTCCCAGCATGCACGAATGTCGTGCCACCTCGCGAGGCGAAGGTGACGCGGCGGTGCTGCGCCACGCCGAGTTCAGATCCTCTCCGGGGTGCAGCCGGTGCCGCCCCGGGCGCTCCCTGAGCGAAGAGCTGACACAGCTCGAAGACCGGGTGGAAGTGGTGCTTGAGCCCAACGGCGCACCACCGGTTCCACGTAGTCCGCGTGCGGACCCTCCAACCCTGCGAGTTCAGTAGGAGAGCGCACCAGAGCGATCCGATCCAACTCAGGAACGCGCCCAGAGGTCCGCTCAGCGGCCGTCAGGGCATCAAAGCTCTCCCGCAGAATCACCGCTGGCCGGGGCGGAGCCAGAAAGACCACGCCGACACTGCGGTTCTCGCCGCAGGTGACCACCCACAAACGCAGCTCCTTGGGGGCGAGGACCACACCGACCTCTTCAGCCAGCTCACGCGCGGCATGGCGACGCAACGCCGCTTCGTCGAGCACCTGGTGGTCTTCGGGTGGCTCCGCCGAGCCGCCTGGAAGCTGCCACCGCCCCGGGGCGGATGTGGACACGGACATCCTCACCACCAGTACACGGCCGTCGTCTGTCGGTTGAACGACATTCACGAACAACGACGGCAACCATGCGGTATTGCCTGGCACCCGCCGCAGAGCGTAATGCCGGTAGGTCACTCGTACCCACGTCAGGAGCAGGGCGTGCGGAGCCTCCCACTGCATGTCCGCGCATGCCGTCACCGGCCCATCGAATAGATGAGGGTTGGCCTGAAGGGCTTGGTCCCACACGCGGTCCCGTGCCGCTTCGTCCTCGGGCGACAACTGTGGTGCGGCTCCCTCTTTCAAATGGAGCTGGTGTACGTCGAACAAATCAACGGAGGGCAGCGGTGTGGTCACCAGCCCATCGTAGAGCTGACCAGTCCCAGGACGAGGCCGAAGTCGCCTGGGCGCTGGATATCTGAGCACACAGACCGCAGAACACATCGACCGGCCGCCCGCGAACTACTGGAACTGGAAGAGTGCGCGGTCCTGGCCGAGAAAGGATTCGTCGCTACCCCAAACGCAGGAGGCGCTGTGCACGCTGACTCGCACTCTCCCCACATGCTGGGCCAGACCATCACCGTACACAGCGCTCCCGCGCTCGACAAGGAGTGTCCCACCTGTTCGAATACCTACATCACCACCCCGGCCAGCTCAATCCCAGCGCACATCACCTCTGGCGCAAGGCCACCAACGGCCAGGACCGCACCCGCGCGGCCTAGGACCACATCACCACCATGACTGAACCAACGGCAGATCTGTCGCGACCTGGTGAACGCCACACGCCCTGGAACGTTGTGAAACCCCCACGCTCGGAAGCGTGGCTGGTTAGCCTGCCAGCGTGACGACATCTGACACCTCCACCTCCGCACCGGACACCAACCGCATCGATGAGCTGCGCGAACACATGATCACCCGCCTGCGGGCCGTCAACGCCCTGCACTCCGAACCAGTCACCCGAGCGGTGCGTACCGTGCCCCGTCACGCGTTCGGCCCGGAGTTCCCGTTGGAGGAGATCTACGACATGAAGACGGTGCTGCGCACCCGCTACGCCGAGGACGGCACCGCCACCAGCTCGGTCTCAGCGACCTGGGTGCAGACCCTGATGCTGGAACGCGCCCAGCTCCGCCCCGGCATGCGGGTGCTGGAAGTGGGCAGCGGCGGCTACAACGCCGCGCTGGCCGCCGAGGTCGTCGGACCTACCGGATCGGTGACCTCCATCGACATCGACCCCGCCGTCATCGACCGCGCCCGCACCCACCTGACCCAGACCGGATACGCCGACCGGGTAGAGCTGGTCGTCGGCGACGCCGAACACGGCCACCTTGGCGGTGCTCCCTACGATCGGATCATCGTCACCGTCGCCGCCACCGACCTGCCCCCGGCTTGGACCGAGCAGCTCGTCGATGGCGGACGCCTCGTGCTCCCCCTGGGAGTGCGGGGCTTCCAACGCATCTACGCCTTCACCCGCCACGGGGAACTGCTGCTGGGCGAGACCGGCAACCACGCGGGGTTCGTCCCCATGCAGGGCTTGGGCGCTCCCACCCTCACCACCGTGCCGATCACCGACACAGTCACGCTGACGACCGACGCCGACCCTGTACCCGCGCCAGAAGCCCTGCCCGCGGTGTTCGCCCTTCCCGCGCACGAGCAGTTCACCGGGGTGCGTATCGGCGGCATGGAACCTTTCAGCACTATGCAGATGTGGATGGCCACCGGGCTGCCCCACTTCGCCACCTTGACGGGCACGGTCGATGACTTCCCTCACAAGCCCATGACCCGCGATCTGACCCCGGCGATGTGGGACGGCACCTCCCTGGCCTACCTGCTGCTTTCCGCGGTGCCCGACGACTCCACCGCCTACGAGTTCGTGGCCTGCGGTCACGGTCCCGACGCCGCCGACATGGCCGCCACCATGGCCGACCACGTCCGTCGCTGGGACCGCGATCACCGCGGCGGGCCCGGCCCCCGGTTCCTGGCCCACCCCGCCTTCCCCCCTGCGGACGAGATGATCCGCACCCGCCACACCCGCCTGCTGGCCCTATGGGACCGATCCGAGGAAGACCACGGCCTGAACTGGCCCGCTGACCCCGGTGCATAGAACCCTGCCAGGAACGGGTTGCGCGGGTGGCCGTAAAGTCACGCTTACCCCATGACGGGTAGGCCCGAGCGGTAAAACTCATTGTTATGCCCTGTGACTGATCAGGTGAAGAGCGGAAATCCCTCGTAGGTGGCTCGGTCGAAGACGTTCGGCCGAACCGCCTACGAGGGTGGTAGGGGTTCGTGATGGCACAGTGTCTTGCCGGACAGCCACCGTAGACCCCTCATGTGTTTTCATGGGCAAGTGAAGCCGACATCTGTTCAAACACATCCACTTCACTTTCGAACAGGGCCTCCATGCGGCAGTGCTGCCTACTGTCCAGCGTTCTATGGATGTTTGTGTCTGCAAGCTGCTCCACCTTGGCCGTTCTCCGTTGAACACAAGGCACACCCTGAGAACGTCTAGCGGGTGCTTGCCCTGCCTGGACGCATCAGGATGTGGGCGGGCTTAAGGCCGCAGAGGAACACATGGAAGGGCTAACAATCAGCAACAAGACAGGCGAGCCTTCACTCTCCCTTGCTCGTTGGCTGAACAGCGGGGTGTCGGTGATCGCATTTGGTCCTGTGCTGTTCTTGTATGCTACTTTCCTCTCATACATCCACAGAGACACGGGGGACGTTATGGCACAGAAGGTTCAAGTATTCCTGGTCGACGACATCGACGGCGGTGAGGCCGAGGAGACGGTGGAGTTCGGGCTGGACGGCTCTTCCTACGAGATCGACCTCAGCGCAGGCAATGCCGCCAAGCTCCGTGAGGCCCTCTCTACGTTCGTCGGAGTCGCCCGCAAGGCTCAGGTCAAGGCATCCCGCGGCCCGGTCCGCCGGACCGGCAACCGAAATGCTCCCAGTCGTGAGCGCAGCGCCGAGATCCGCGCCTGGGCAAAGGCCGCAGGCAAGCCCGTGAACGAACGTGGTCGCATCCCGGGTGCCATTGTGGCCGAGTACGAAGCGACCCGAGAGGTCTAGATCCCCACTGTGGCAGGGAAGGTGCGAATCACCCTTTCCCTGCCACATCCATGTGCCCACTCATAATGCCAGTGGAACAGAACAGATCCAGCGTTCACGCCTCTCAATTTTCCACTGTGAAGACATCAGTCAGGAACCAGGATCGACCTGCAGGCCGGTGGTGTCCATGACGTACTCGTCTTCTCCGCGGGTGGTCATGAACGCCAACAGCGCCTCGGGCGGTGCGGTGACCTGCCACAGCTGCCCGAGAGGGCGGCCACCCACACCCCCAGCGGCATACTGTGCGGCCACCCGCTGATCGGGTGTCCACGACCAGTCCGTACGCCGCTCGGTGACCGACCCGCGCCACAACACCACCTCCCCGGCGGGGCGGTCAGCGCGTACCCCGTCGACGGTGTACCCGGCTGCGTCGAACAGCCGCCGCCATACCAGGCGGGGCAGAGCCGTATCGGGGTACTCGGCCAGTGACCAGACCGCGGCCAGATGCTCACTGAGCACCTGGTCACTGATCCGTCCAGTTGTCCAGGCGCGGGCCACCAACCCAGGCCCTTCGACCCTTCCGACTTCGGTCAACAGACGCCCCAGCAGGCCACTGTCCACCGTGGGGGAGCGCTCCAACTCCTCATAGGCACGCTGGGCCAAGTCCACGACACCCAGGTGGAGCGCCCGCTTGCTCACCTCAGTCATGAGCGCTCAGATCCACGACCATGCCGCGTCCGGCGAAGAACTCCCCGAAGGTCTTCGGTGCCAGGGCAGGGGACCGGGAGGCGGGGGTGTGGCCTGAGGGGTTGCGCAGGTGCCCACCCTGGCCGGGCGCGGCCAGGCGCGGGCGCCGGATCTCCTTGTGGACCGAGGCGATGACCATGCGTCCCCGGTCGAGTTCGGCGAGCACGTCCTCCACTCCCATGCCGGTGCGCACCCGCGCCTGCAGGCCGTGGGTTCGGCGCACGTGGTCGACGAAGGGAGCGTAGACCAGCCCGTGGATGCTGCCGTCGGCGCGTTCGACGTAGCCGCCCGCGGCGCGTACCTGGCGCACCAGGTGCATCAGCGGCGGCGCCCACCCGTCCCGGTGGATCAGGACCATGCGCAGGCACACTGTTCCGCAGGCGTGTCCGCACCAGCGGCCGTACTCGGCCCGGTCGGCCGCGCCGGAGGAGGCCCACCGCGGGTCCTGGCCGGGGTCGTGTCCGCGGTAGGCGATCGCTTCGATCAGTTCCGCGGAGGCGTACTGGATGAGGGGCTCCACGTCCTCGTGCAGTGTGTCCCGTCCTTGGCATGCCAGACACCCCACGCGCACCCTCTTCTCCTCGATCGACCGTGAGGGGGCCGAGCGTAGCGACCTTCGGGGGAGCGGTCAGGAACTTCGCTGGGAGCGAACCGAGGTGTCGTGCCAGGCGTTCCCACCTTGATGAAGCACCGGATGCTCCATGCGCGCGATGGCAGCGCCTGGAGACGTTAGTTATGTGCCGGCGGGCGCTGGGGGTCTATGAGCTGGTGGGTGCGGGCCGCGCGTCAAGCAGGTCCAGGACAGCATTCGCGCCTTGGAGTTCATCCCCAGGGGGTGAGCACAAGCGCTGTGGCCCGCCCAGCACGATGGCGAGCGGGCCGTGGTGTGAGGCCCGCCTCTAGCAGGAGGGGACGGGCGCTTTCTCGGTGGTGACCCGCCCACGGTGGTGTTCGATCACGATGGCCCCGGCGGCCTCCAGCTGGCGCAGGGTCGCTCGGATGACCGCCTGCGGCACACGGTACTCGCTGGCCAGCACGCCAGCGCTAGGGAGCAGATCCCCGGCCCTAAGTGTCCCCTCCTCGATCTGGGCGGCCAGAATGTCGGCGATGCGCCGGTACATCAGCGGCTCATGCTCGGCAGGGTCGTCCACGGCCCAGCGCCCACGGGCCAGCCTTCGCACTTGGCCCTGCACTTCCAGCAGCTCCAGGGCACGGTATACGCGAAAGGGATCAACGTCGTATTCCTGGCTCAGCTTCGTCGCGCTGGGCAGCGTCGTGCCGGGAGGCATTCCGTGGCGGGCGATGCGGTCACGAATCTGCGTGGCGACCCTCTCGTAAAGGGTCGGGGTAGAGGCAGTAGTCCTGGTCATGCGGCCATTGTGGTGCCTGCGGGGCCGGCAGGGTGGGATATCCGCGCCGCTCCTGTTCCGTAGGTCATCTTCGCCGGGTAAGTGCCTGTCATCCGTGGGGCGTGGTTTGAGAGCTGGAAGGTCGGTCGGCCCTCAGGCTGGTGAGGCGCTGGTGGATGTCGCTCGTGCGCTCGCGGATGTCCGCCAGATACCCGCCGATGAGCCCTGTTCTCGGCAGGTCCTCGCTCACGTGAGCTTCCAGGAAGTCATGAAGGAAGCGCGCGATCGCCAGTTCCTCCTCAAGGGCGGCCACCTCGTGGTGAAATTCGTCCAAGGCATCATTCGAACTCACGCAGTCTCCTTCGGCGTACTGAGCGTGACGGGGCGATGTCTATCACGCAGGCGTGAGGTCAGACCAGCCGAGCGTTGCGCTGTCCAGCGGCCTGACAGAGACGCAGAGGGGACAGGGCTGTCGGTTCGGTCTCGGGTGCTTCGTGAAGGAGAACCGAAGCAGCTCCATGATCTGCCCCCTGGGGGTTCTTGCGCCGCTGCCTCTGGCGTCGTCCCAGGTCGTGGCTGCACAGGGGCCGCCTCTACGCTACAGTCTCCGTACAAAAGTTCGGATTCGGTGCCTTCCTCCCCGAACGGTGACGCACACGGGAAGGGGTGTATCCGGTGTTCGCCCACCTGCGGTCAGCGTCCTGGTACTCCTTCCGACACGGCATCGCGGCCCCGGCCTGGCTCGTGGAGCAAGCCGCCAGCGACGGCCAGCCCGTGCTGGCCCTGACCAGCCGCGACGGCCTGCACGGCGCGGCCGAGCATGTGAGCGCCTGCCAGGAGGCCGGGCTGAGTCCGGGCCTGAGCATGGACCTGTCCCGCGGCGCCCAAGGGTGGGCGTCCCTATGCCACCTGGTCACCGCCGCCCCGGCCCGGTCGCCATCACCCGCGAACAGATCCCCGAAGACGAACCGGTTTTTCGGGACGGGGATCGTGAAAGTGCCGCGCGCCCAATAGTGTCCATGGTTCCATGGACTTGTGCCCCGGCTTCGTTGGAATCAGCTCCCTTTGCGCCTGCGTATCGCCGTCCAGGACGCGCTCGGAGCGCCTGTGGTCACTGACCAACCCCAGGCGGGCGGGTACTCGCCCGGTATGGCCTCGCGCCTGGACCTGGCCGACGGGCGCACGGTGTTCGCCAAAGCCGTCTCCGCTGAGCAGAACCCGGACTCTCCCGGCCTGTACCGGCGCGAGATAGCCGCCATGCGTACCCTGCCCTCGGCCGCTCCGGCGCCCCGCCTGTTGTGGGAATACGACGATGGCCACTGGGTGGTGCTCGTCCTGGAATGGGTCCAGGGCCGCCACCCCCATCAGCCATGGGCCTCTCACGACTTGGACCAGGTCCTGAAAGCGCTGACAAACCTCGCCGACGCCTTAACCCCCTCGCCGGTGGAGGCGATGACGGTGGTCGACGACCTGGCACCGCTGTTCGGTCGCTGGCGCAGCCTGACCGCCCACCCCGAGCAAGCCGCAGGTCTCGATTCGTGGTTACGCCAGAACCTGGACCTGCTCGCCGAGGTGGAGAGCGGCTGGGCCGAGGCCGTCGAGGGCACCACGCTGCTGCACACCGACCTGCGCGCCGACAACCTGCTCATCACCGACCAGGGGGTGGTGGTTGTGGATTGGGCCTACACCGTCGTCGGCGCCCCCTGGGTGGATCTGGCGTTAATGTTGCCCTCCCTCTTAGCGTCCACCCCGGACCTGGACCCGCAGCAGGTATGGAATGCCTTCCCGCCTGCGGCTCAGGCTCCCGACCAGGGAGTGAACGCGCTCCTAGCAGCACAGGCGGGGACACTGCTCACCGACGCTATGAAGCCACCACCCCCAGGGATCAACGGTCTGCGTGAGCACCAGCACGCCAAGGGCCAAGCCGCACTGAACTGGTTGCGTGTGCGCCTCAACCAGTCCCCGACTCCAGAAAGGCACTCGTGACCACCCCAACTTCTATCTCCCTACCTTCCGGGTCGCAGGAGCGGTTTCGCAGCATCGTGGACGTCCACGTCATCCTGCGCCGCGATGACGGGCGTGTGCTGTTGCTGGAGCGCGGTGCCGGCCGGTACGGGGCAGGACAACTCCACCTTCCCAGCGGTCACCTCGAAAAGAGCGAATCCCTTGACCAGGGCGCCGCACGCGAGGCATGGGAGGAGACAGGGGTACACATCGACCCCGTCCACCTGGACATGGTCGCTCTCATCCATCACCGCCAGGATGCTGACCACACCCGTATCGGCGTCTTCTTCGCCAGTGAGCAATGGTCGGGTCAGCCCCACAACCGCGAACCCGACAAGTGCGCCGAACTCTACTGGGCTGATCCCACCGACCTACCGGCAAGCACCATCGACTACCCGGCCGCCGGCATCCGCGCCTGGGCCACTCAAACCCGATACACCGCACACGGATGGTGACCACATCACCGGTGGCGGGAAGACCGCGCAAAGTCCAGACACACACTTACAGCGCCCCCTAACCTGCTGCTGGACCACAGCACATCCCACGGGGACGAGGACACAGCAATGACACAGACCGTACGGGTGGGCTCACGCGGCAGCCACCTGGCCAAAACCATGGTCGGCGAACTCCTTGACCAACTACGCACCGCCCACCCCGACGTGGTCTGGACCCGCCACACCATCCTGACCACTGGCGATATGGACCGCACCACCAGCCTGGCTGAGCTGTCCGCTTCCGGCGCCGGCGTGTTCGCCTCCCAGGTCGAAGCAGCCCTGCTGGCCGGGGAGATCGACGTGGCTGTCCACTCTCTCAAGGACCTGCCCACCACCCCCACCCCCGGCACGGTGCTGGCGGCGGTGCCCGCGCGCCACGACGTGCGCGACGCCCTATGTGGCGCCACCCTCGACACTCTGCATGAGGGCGCTCGGGTGGGCACCAGCGCGCCGCGCCGTATTGGTCAACTCCGCCACGCCCGCCCCGACGTGCGCCCCACACCCATCCGTGGAAACGTACCCCCGCGCCTGCGCCAGATGCGCACCAAGGGCTGGGCAGGGCTGCTCCTGGCCGCTGCGGGGCTACACAGATTGGGCTTGTCGGACCAGATCACCCAGCTCCTAGACCCCTGGGAGTGGCCGCCCTCACCCGCCCAAGGGACGCTCGGGGTGCAGATCCGCACCGGGGCCGAAAACTCCTGGCTCCAGGAGTTGCTGTCGGTCGTGCACGATGCGAGCACCGACGCCGCAGTGCGCGCCGAGCGTGCCCTGCTGGCCGCCTTGGACGGTGGTTGTTACGTACCAATCGGCGCGACAGCGATCCCCGAGGGCCTCACGCTGCGCTTGATGGGCCAGGTCACCTCTAGCGACGGCAGCCGGGCCGTGCGAGTCGAAAAGATCGGCTCTGTGCAAGATCCCGAAGTCCTAGGGGTCCAGGTCGCTGACGCGTTGCGCGAGCAAGGTGCAAGCCCCCTGCTCGAAGAGCTGCGTACTGCGGCCCCTCCACAGCGCCTCTGACCCACCCAAGCCCGCGGACTGCACACCCTGGTGTCGCAGGGGCACCAGCAGATTACAGAGGACCGAGAGAGCCCGCCCTACGACCTTCCGGGCAGTCGGGTCTCAGCACGCGCCGACATACGCTACTTCCAGCCCCGAAATCACTGCGTTACCATTGACCGGCGCGCCGAGGCGTAATACGGCTGCACAGCGTTTCAATATACCAATCGTCGTCGCTCACCATCTGCCATAGGGACAGGTTGAGGCGCTGCTCATATTCGCCAGGCAGAGGACGAGGCCAGCGAACGAACAGGCGGTTGCCAATGAATCCAGACTCTTCAGGACGTTCAATGCGCCACCGCAGTCGGCCTGTAGTTTGGCCGGGTGCCAAGCCCTTAAACATGATCGAGTTGGGCATGCCGCCGGGCCAAGGTCGATCTCCGGGGGCACCACCGATGCGGCCGGACCGGATGCGGCGTAGATTATGGGCAGCATCTATGCCGGTGGCGGTGCGCTGGTCGGGTATTAGCAGACCCTTGTCGTGGTCGTAGCGCCACCCTTCAGGGACAGGTACCTCGCGTGAGCCTTGGAAACCGATAATCTGGCCGTTGCGAGTGCGTGGTTGGGCATGAGGGTCGAGATTGAGCTGTTCGCGCCACTGTGCGAGCTGGATTCGGCGAAGTCGCTGATCTTTTTGCAGGGCGGCCATGTGACGGTGGGTCTCCTGCACGTCCGTGACCCAGTAGGTAGTCAGATCTTCATCTCGTTCGGGGCGAGTAAGCATCAGGACTTCCAAATTCGAGGGCGTCGGGCGCGAAAGTGTAATCTCGCACGGATTTTTTCGGTCGGGGACAGGCGCGCCCAGACAAGGCGGGGGAGGTGGCAGTCGAAGCGGTGCCACTTTGTCTCCTCCTCGGCCCACCGGTCCCCGATCCGCCGCAGGCGGCTGTCGTGCTCGGCAAGGGAGAGCCAGCCCGCGCGCTCACCCACGGCCAGACGTTCGCGGGCCTGCCGGTACCGGGTGTCGTGGGGTAGGGGTTCCCGGTCAGGAATCTGGGGAGTGCCGTCCGGGTTCTGCATCAGGGCCTCCATTCGATGGTCAGGGCGGGGTGGTGGGGGAAGCACTCGGCGAGGGTAGCGTCGGCCCGGGCGGAGGCCAGGCGGCGGCCCACCATGACGATGCCGTCGAACTCAGCGACGCGCAGGTGCCAGCGGCCGTCCTCGCCGGTCCAGGCGTTGAGCACCTCCCACGCCTGCTGGTGAACCTGGTCGGTCTCGCCGTTGAGCACGAGCACGTCTCCCTCGACCAGGTCCCCGAAGTGAGTCGGGGTGGTGCGCACCGCATGAGCCGGACCCACCGGGCGAATGGGCTCGCCGACCAGGGCAGGCCCGGAGTCGGCGGGCGGGCGGTCCTCGTTCAGGGCGTCGGCGGTAATGGCGTCGTCGGTCTGCACGGCGGTTCTCCTTACGGAAAGGGGTGGAGTGGGGGTGCGGGCGAGCACCCCCACCGGGGGAGGATCGAGACAGTTCCCGATAACTTTGTGACTTTGAGCATCACAGGGAGCAAAAAGGGGAGAGGAACCTTGCTTTTTAGAGAGAGGGATTTATTCCTTTTTGTTTTTTGTTTGTTTTGTTTGTTTTTTGTTTGTTTTGCAAAATGAAGGCTCACCTGTACGATGTAGATCTTTACAACACGCGATCTACTCTTGCGCCCAGCGCCGTTGAAGAGCTAGCAGCGAACTAGTCTTGACTCCTTGACCTGTGGTCAACCCTGCGCTTCATGGCCTCGGGCATGTCCGCGTCCTGAGCCAACGAGTGGGCCTGAGTCTCGTTGGAAAGATAGATCACCACCTGGGCGATCAGCTCCCGAGCCGCGTCGGTATAGCCGCCTGTGGCCAGGATGTCCGTGCCTCCGTTGACCTGTTTGAGAGACTCGTTGAGTAGGTAGCTGCGCACGGAGCGCTCCAGTCGCGATTCCAGCTTGTACCACGGCTCTCGCTTGCTTGTGGGGTACTTGATCCCGTTGTCGACGCATAGCAGGCAGAAGGCGAGTGTGACTAGGTAATCGGCCAGATAGCGCTCCTTCATGCGCTGCTCGCTCTCCGCCAAGTCCTGGGCGAGCCGGCCAGCGTCGTAGGGCATCTGCGGAACCTGGAGACCGGCCTCGCGGCCCAGACGCTGGGCCTCCTGCCAACCGTGCTCGGTGAGCCATTCCAACGCTCGCGTGCCCTCGCCTTCGACCATGGTGTAGCCGAACGTCAGGCCCTGCTCGATGAGCCCTTCCACGGGCTGAGGGACCTGGCCGAGTGGGTGAGTGGCCGCAGCGAGCAGAGCGGCGACCTGCGGCTTACTGTAAGCGGTGTTGTGCTTCATAAGAACTTTCCCTCTCGTGTGGATTCGTCGCTATATCTGAGGCGCGGAAGCGTAATGTGGTTGTGGTTCGCGGCGTTCTAGGTAAGCTTAAATATCAGCGGAGGACAGATGTTAGTCTCTGCTATGGAGTGGTGATAACGGAGGTAAATTTCCTTGTTCCGTTCGTCAGTGCTGAGAACGTTTGTCGATCTGTTCGGGGGACACCCTCGATCACGGCCAGGCCGTATTGATGATTTTTAATAACACCCGGGCACCCTCGGCGAGGGCATGTAACCGCTAGTCACCGCGGAGGGAAGACCATGCCACCGCGCTCCAAGGCTGACCTGTACGCGGCGATCCGGCGTGATGTGCGGTCGGGAGCCCCGCAAGAAGTCCCTGCCTCGCGCCACCCAGCTGGACCCTTACACTCCCTTCTCGATGAGACTCTGCGCCAGGACCTGGATGCGCCCCACAATCAGCGCCATACCACCAGGAGAATCTTTGACCGCCTCATCAACGAACATGACGCCACCGATCTGCCCTACGGCATCGTCCGCCACTACATAACCCAGCACCGCGACCAGATCCGCTTCGAGGCAGGGAGAGGGCCGGCAACCGAGGTGTTCGTCCCTCAGACCCACCCGTTCCGAAGCCAAAACAGAGGTTGATTTCGGCGACGTGACTCCCCGCCTAGGCGGGGAGCAGGTGGTCTGCTTCCTGTTCAGCTTCCGCCTGTTCTACTCAAGCAAGGCCTTGCACCGCCTCTTCACCTCCGGAGGCCAGGAGGCGTTCTTCGAGGGCCACGTCCATGCTCTGAGTGTGCTGGGCTGGTGCCCCTCGGCAAGGTCCGCTACGACAACCTCAAGCCGCGGTCGCTCAGGTCCTGAGGTTCTTCCGCGCCCGGGTGGAGACCGAGAGGTGGACGGCGTTCCGGTCCCACTACGGCATCGCGAGCTTCTACTGCCGCCTCGGCTTCCAGGGCGTCCACGACAAGGGCCAGGTGGAAGGGAACGTGGGCTGGTTCCGCCGCGACCACTTCGTCCCAGTCCCCGGGCCCAACGCCCTGGGCGAGCAGTAGACATCGCCGACGGGCCCGCACTGGACGGTCGATGAGCACTTCGCTTCCCGACCGAGCCATTCAGAACAGGCCCGAGCCGCAGGCAGGTTCATCCCGGCCCACGATGCGTGGTGGGCGGCCTGCAAAGCACATGAAGATACCGAGGGCACCCGGGCCCTGATCGAGGTGATACTGCTGAGCCGCCACATGACCCACGAGCATGTGGTGGCCGGGATCGCGGCCGCGCTGCGGGCCGGTGTCCTGACCGCTGGCGCGGTGGCGTTGGAGGCCCGCAACGCCGCCGATTCAGGGCCGTCACTGGTGACATCGCTGACCCGGCGGCGTCTGATGCAGACGCCGCCCGCTACCAGGCCACTGCCCTCGGTCGCCGCCTACGTCCAGCCTCTGCCCAGCCGCACGGGTGGGGATGGCGCGGTGAACAAGGGAGAGATGCGATGACCACCAGGCCTCCTGGGACTGACCGAGCAGGCCGCAGAAACTGCGGTGGACTCGGCCTGCCGCATGCAGAGGTTGCCGGCCATCCGGGCGAAGTCCCCGATCTGGCCGAGAACGCCGTCCGCGAGCAGATGACCTACACCGGCTTCCTCCCCGAGTGCGACGACCGGGCCCGCCGCTGTTCCGAGCGGCGGATCAAGGCCGTCTCGTTCCTGCGGGACTTCGACTTCGAGGCCAACCACAGCATCGGCCCCGCCACCGTTCACACGCTGGCCTCCTGCAAGCGGGTCAAGAAGGGCCAGCCGCTCTGTCTGATCGGTGACTCGGGCACCGGCAAGGCGCACTTGCTCATCACGTTGGGCACCGAGGTCGCGATGGCCGGGTTCCGAGTGCAGTACACGTTGGCGACCAAGCTCGTCAACGAGCTGGTCAAGGCCGCTGACTCCAAGCAGTTGTCCAAGACCATCGCCCGCTACGGGCAGGTGAACCTGCTCTGTGTCGACGAGCTCGGATACATGGAGCTGGACCGGCGGGGAGCATCGCCTCCAACAAGCCCTTCGGCAGGTGGACCCGGACATTCACCGATCCGCGGCTCTGCTCGGCGATTGTGGACCGGCTCACCTTCTGCGGCACTGTCATCGAAACTGGCACGGACTCCTACCGGCTCGCTCGGACACGCGCGTCCGTGGAGCGGACCGGCTGACACCGCGGTTCTAGGCTCAGGGCGGGATCACTCCCGCCCTGCGGTGTTCCCCGAACCCATCAACATTTCCGGGGGCGCGGGGCTCTGAACGTTTCCCCGACTCAACGAGAAGCGTTCCCCCCACAACACCGACGTAGCCAATGAACCGAGAACCGGGCTACTGGGTTCAGTTCGACTCGGCGGATCCGTTACGTTTCCAATTATTGTCGAAGGAGGCTGCCAGCATCTCGACGTACCTGTCCAAGTCCAGGCATGCCAACAGGGCACGAAGGCGTGCCTCGGGCATGCACACTAGATCGCCGTTCTCGATCAAAACGCTCCATGCGGGATCCAGACCCGGTACCTTACGCACGGCCACGTCTTGGTCCACAGGCAGCAGCCTCCGGTCGTACTGATAAGCCTCGAGTCTGGTACGTGCGAAACCCTTGGCTCGCAGAATCTGGAGCGCGATCGGCTCCGTGACAGTTGGTGCCTGCTTGCTGCGTTCGCGCTTGAGGCGCGAAGCCTCCGTGATCTTCCACGCCCCGGCCATGCGCAGCGAGCAGGCACCTGGCTCGCCCGTGCGGACCACAAATACTCGGTTGCAGTGTTGAAGCGGACGCGGATTTTTGATCTCTCGCCCGTCTCCAGACAGCGGAGCAAGCGGGTCGGCAGCGAATGGGAAGGTGAGCTTGCCAGTAGATGCCGCCACCAGGTGCTGAAACAGCCTTACGGCCCGCACCGGATCGTTCAGGGAGCAGGCTTGGAGCATCAACTGGAGCCCCACCCTACGATCCAGCGGCTCCTCCAGTGTCAATGGTCTATCCCGCCAGGCAGGCGTGTAGCCGCCAGCTACGTAGCGCAGGTAGCGTGCCAGAGCCCAATCGAGCACCGCCGGATGGGCTAACCGTTTGGTGGGTAGAGGCTCCTCGTGACAGGCTAGTGACGAACCAGCGGCGGCAATAATTGGTGCCTTCCACAGTGGTACATCACTGTTGTCAGGGAAAGCCAACTCCAGACGGTTGTTGGGGTCCTTGCTCACCACTATCAGCGGCTCGGTCTCAATGTCCACACCGATAGCTTTGACTTCGCGCTCGAGCACCTTATTGTTAGCCGTTGCACCCAGCGTCGAATACAGTCCGTCGGTGTTCGTGGAGACGATGCGAGCACCGGACAAAGCCTGAGCCTGACCGATTCTCCAGCAGAAGAGTTGCCCAATGATGCGCATCGAGACGATCCGGTTGTTGATTGGAATCGACGTGGAGAACTGGGCATCTCCCACGCCTGAGGCGGCGTTGAGAATCAATTTGGTCCCCTCACGCAAGACTTTGAGGCGCTCGCGCTCAGCCTCGTGGAGTCGGGAATCCTTGAGCCTCTTACCGTAGAGTTCCTTGGCTGCGTAGAGCTTGGCATAGCGATCGACCCCGAGGTTGGGGTTGTCGAACGCACCCATATTGCGTAGCAACAACGGGTAGTAGCTCTTGAAGTCCTGGCGGATCACTTTGCCCGACGAAGTGTAGACGTAGCGGGCCTTGAGTTTGGTTGAACCATCTGACCGATGCTCGAACAGATCGGGGGCCTTCTGAAGGAGTCTGCTGCTGTGAACAGGCGAGGATTCGTCTTGCTCGTACCAGCCATGCTCGTCTTGCTCGAACAGTGGCAGGTTCAGCTCGGCCCCATGGAGCCCGCCGGTGGAGAAGGTGGCATAGCACGAGCTTGGCGTCCCGTCCGCGTGAAAGTAAGGCAGATTGTTTGGCCGTTTAGGAATGTCCTTGATCTCGTGCGGCGGATGCCTAAACAGCCCCCAAGTTTCGTCATAGAGGGCCGAACGGTTGAAGTTCTTACCCTCGATCGACTTGTAGTAGGCGTAAACCTGGTCGAATTGGGCGCGGGCGCTCGCGCTATGGATATTGTCATAAAAGAAGCGTCTGGCCTCTTCCAGCACGTTCACTTGCTTGATGCCCGTAGTTCGGGCGATCTGCTCTGACGGATAGAGGTAACTGACACCTTCTATATCCTTAAGAGGCTCGTACGGAGCAAGGATTCGTCCTACAAACTTGGCCGATGATGAGTCCGGCGCCAAGCGGTCTTTACGCACGCGTTCAGGGGCAATGTCAGGCTGATATGAGCTACTCCGCCGCTCGTAAATGGTCTCGGGATACTCATCAAGCAAGCTCTTCTTCAGATCAAAACCTGATGAGTAGGCCGGGTGCTCAAAGAGCTGGGATAGCCCCACTACATCCGAGACGTTGTAGGACAACAACTGGTAGAGCTCGTCAATGCCGGCAATGCTGGCTTTGGGTGCGCCGAGCGTTTCGCTTGCTGAAATCTGACGCCCCAGCCCGCCGAGGAGGCGCTTGAGACCGATTGTTTGTTGGCTCTCATTGAACCGAGCCACGTCTAGGTGGCGGCCGGAGGAGATCATCGCCTGGCGGATACGATACGGTACCGATCCCCGACCTTTTCCCTTTGCAACGGGTCCCTCCACGAGAAATCTAGGCATGTAGCCTTGCCACGACTCCTGAAATAGCACGTCGTTCCACTCTCGAAGCTGGAGAGGTTTAGGCGGAAGGAAACCGTAATCTAACGGATACCGCTGTTGGGTGGCATGGCCTACGTGAGAGAACGCCTCCATTAGGTATAAAGCCAGCATAACAGTGTCATAGTTAGCTGAGTTGTAACCTGCCAGGTACGGGTGCTTATGGAATGGGTCGTAGTCGTTATCGGTATCACACACCGGGCGAAACCGGCCAGTGTAGGTGGAAAAGGAGGCTTGGTCGTTTACGTTGTTGGCGTCGGAGAGTCCCATAACTTTGGCCAGCATACGGTTGGCGGCCCATAAGGAAAGGTCGTGGAAGATGACCCTGGGGTATTCTGCCTCGACCAGTAGCGCCGGGTTGGCAGCCCTAATAGCTTGGCTTGCACTGCCATCATCAAACGGAGTGGGGCCGGGCTCGGCTCCTATAGATAATTCAGGATCGATGAGGAAGAAGACCCGGAGGAGGCCCAACCGCGGCGTGTAGACACATAGAGTAAAAGCGTTGCTCAGCGACTCGATAGAGTAGAATGAGAACAGCGCGTTTTTACTGGTTACCGGCGTTTTAGACGCACTCATCATCGGTTTCTCTTCTCTGGTTGCCTTTCGGGGCTATGATCGTTGCTAGCCTGGGGTCCCAACGCCGAGTTTAGGACTTATCCAGGCCAAGTGCCAGCAGAGAGGATGTCGATTTCGAGGTAGTGTTCCTGTCCGTTGATCCATTGCGTGTCCGGATTTAGTTTGTGGAGCCAGGCCAAGCGCCTGAAGTCGGCCAGCGTCATACTGATTTGGCGTGCCTGGCCGTATAAGCGTGGACGGTTGCCGCGCTTCCAGAGCTGCCGAGCTAACAGCTCGCGCTGGTCGGCTGGGTGGGAGAGGGCACCGTACAAGTCGCTGACGGCCACAGCAATCCCTGGGGGCATCCATGTTCCTGCCGCCAGGGTCGCTACAGGTACAGCCCGGGTAGACCGTGAGAGCGGCACGGGCAGATCGGATTCGGCCGCGGGTGCTACGCCGAGCCCTTCCGGCGCTGGATTAGGCGTGGGCGCCGTCGACGGCCGGTGCCTAGGCCGCACGTTTTTCATTCTTCGGTTGACCGTACACGCGTATCCCCTTTCTATAACGCGTGCTTTCACCGATCCGCATAACCCTGCTGAGTGGAGCGAGAGGACAGGTACCGGATTCACTCCCGGTGCGCGCCCTGCTCGGCACACAACAAGGGTTCCGGGCCGCTCATATTAGGGTGTTTTACCCGCTCGGGGCATCGTCACTGGTCTTCCAATTCCCTTGCCACCCGGGCCACCAGTTGAGCCGACTCATCGGGCGCAAAAGCTATTCCAGTAAGTTCTCCCCACACGTCAATGTATCCATCTGTGATTTCCCTATCAGTGGCCGAGTGGCTGGTATACCTTGTTTTAGTATATGCCATCCGGCCACGGTTAGGTAGATCGAATATGAGGAAACCGCCATCAAGCCCGGGGTGGGCCAGCGCGGTTGTCGGCACAACGTAGATCATTACCTTAGGCCGTCGAGCAACAGCCTGGATATGTTCTAGTTGTTCTACCAAAATCGTTCGGCTTCCCACAGCACGCCGGAGCACATGTTCTTCCAAGACGAACTGAACACGAGGTCCACCTACACCCCCTTCAAGGATATTTTGCCTCTTTATACGGTGCTGCACTTGGAGCTCGGATTCTTCAGGGAAATCCCGTAGAGTGCTGTACAAGTTTACCGCGCGTGCGTATCTTTCTGTTTGCAAGAGTTCCGGCATGAGATAGGGGGCGTACTCTCGAATCTGTCGAGCCCGAACTTCTTCTTGAGCTACGATGTCGAACCGGTGGTGCTTTTCAGCAGTAGCCTCCACCCACAGGTTGCGAAATCGCTCGGGGTCACCGCCCAGTGCTTTCACGAGGCAATCAACAACCGTCCAGCGTGGAACACTGCGACCATGGAAGATATCGTTAATCGTGGTGTGGCTCACTACGCGACCCGTCAGATCAGCAATCTTACGCAGTGATGGGTTTCCTGCTTGTGAGCGAAGTCTGTTGAGCTCGGAAACCAGGGTTGCCTGTCCCCCAGGTGGAGTGTTTGGCTTCTCATGGTGTGCCATGTGCCCCTCAGATTTTTGTGTTGTAAGTAGCCATTCGCGCTTAATTTTACACGTTATCGAACACACCTGGGACCTTGTTTGCCCAGCACATCAGTGCTGACCTGTGGTGTCGTCAGCGCGGTGCCAGCTCGTTCCGCTGTTTCGCCCGCTCTCACGAGGAACGTGGAGATGTTTCGAATTGCGGTCGCGATGGGATTCCACCCGCTCAGCAGGGAGCGGCTCGCCGGTGGTCATCGTGTCTCTTCCGGTGGCGTTGGTGGGGGGCGGGTTTCCTGCTTGCCCCCAGGCGCTTACAGATACGGGGTGATCTCGGTGCGCAGCAGCCGCTTCCAGTGCTGGCGAGCAGCGTGCTTGCAGGTGTGCCTCTGCTTTTTGATCCAGCGGCGGGCACGGCGCTGGGAGGTGGGATCGATCTCCTGGCACCGGCAATCCAGGTGGCCGGGACGCCGGGTCGCGGCGAGCATGGGGGCGTGCATGAGGTCCTTTCCGCAGGTGTGTTCAGCGGGTGATGATGGTGGGCGGCGGGAATCCGCAGTAGATGGCCCAGGCGTGGGCGGCGTCGCGTTCGGTGGGGTACCTGCCTACCATGGTGCTCCTCGGACTGGTCAGGGTGTAGCCGTTGCTGTGCATCACCTCGAAGTGCGCGTCGATGTCTCCGATCAGCTCGGGGTGTCCCGTGATGTGTGCGGTGTACCGGCCGACCTCACCGAGCACCGGAGAGCGGACGAGTTCGACCGTGGGCGCCTCGCCAGGGTCTGGCTTCGGGGCGGTGGCCTTGAGACCGGCGAGCGTGAGCCGGGTGATGGTGAATTCGGCTTTCTCCAGCCGCTGCGCCACGTCGATGCGGGCCTGTGTCCACTGCTCCCGAGCTGCTCCGGGACGCGGCTGGTCGTAGTACTGCGTTCGGCCGGTGTCGATAGCGACCGCGATGTTGACCCGTCCGTGCTCGTGGTCGTGGAGCACTTCGGCACTGTGGCCGGGGGAAGGCATGGTGAGCCAGTTCGGGAGAGGGTGGAGTGCTTCCTGTGCGGCACGGATGTACCACTCGGGTGCGCCTTCGTAGTACGGGGAGGGGGACATGGATGGTCTCCTGGTGTGCCGTGTGGTGTGGTGGGGCGGGTTTCCTGCCCGCCCCACCGGGTGTTACAGGTAGTCGGCGGCATTGTCGGGGTGGATGCCGCCGAGGTCGCAGCCCTGGTTGAAGAGGTCCCGAGCTTCGGCCTGGTCCTCGATGGCTTCCATGTCGAAGGTGGGGGAGAGCCCTGCGGTTCTTCGCCCGGATCGTGCCCTTCTCTCACTCCCGTATCTTGCGCTTGTGCAAGCGCCTGAGCACCCGCACGTAGGAGCATTCGCAGAGGTCATGTCAGCGACGGCGGACGCGCCCCAGCCCCGGAATGCGGCATGGTGACCCTCGGTCAAGCGGCGATGGCGTCTAGGCCCGGTGAGAACATCAGCCGCAGTACCTGTCGGCATTCCAGGACGCATGCCCGGCCCGGATCGGCTCCGCAGTCCCAGCAGGGCGTGGCGAGCACTGCGGCGCTCTGGCCAAGACCGAACGCGCGCGAGCTCTA